>NZ_JAWOQP010000218.1:0-1016 GCF_033337375.1 Vibrio sp. YT-17 | reverse complement strand
GCTGACCACGAAGGTTAGGCATTCGGCTATCAAGGATCACGCATCCGGCCTGATGAATGTTCACTTCGTCGAGAAAAGATTGCCCATCAGCAAAAGTCGTCACGTTAAAGTCATGCTCCTCCAGCATAAAAGCCAGCGAATCACGCACCGATTCGTCATCGTCAACCACATAAACAGGCAGCTGCTTTTCACTGCTGATCATTAACTGCTCCTAAATACCGATTAGTTTTGATAAGGAAACACAAGCTCAACCAAACAGCCGTGCGGCGTGGTCGAAGCAATGAGAAACTCGCCGCCGTGCATTTCCATTACGTCACGACAAATCGCCAGCCCCAGCCCAAGTCCTTCGGCTTTAGAGCTCACAAAAGCTTGGGTCGGATTATCTTGCTGTAACCCAGTGCCGTTATCCAATATGCGAATAGAAAGCTGGTTAGCTTGATAGTCACAGTGCAGGTCAATTTTACCTTGGTAGCCGGACGAGTGGTATTTCTCCTGAAACAAAGCACACGCATCAATGGCGTTGTTGATCACATTAACCAAAACCTGCTGAACGCCCACGGAGTCTGCCAGTAGAGGACGCATCTCTCCTTCAACGCTGGTCACAATGGCGACGTTCTGCTTTTGCATTCGAAAATGAAGCAGCTCAATGGTGTCTGCAATCAAGGCTTGAATATCGCATGGTGTCTTATCAACACTGCGTTTGCGTATCAACGTTCTTAAACGCTGAATGATGGCATCGGCTCGTTCCACTTGCCCCTGTATTTTCTCTAGCACAGGCACAATATCTTCATGCGGACGCTTCTTCGCAAGACGCAGTAACCCACCTTCACTGTAATTACGAATGGCTGCCAGCGGTTGATTTAATTCATGAGCCAGACTGCTGCCAATTTCCCCGACAATCGCCACTCTTTGTGAATGTTCTAACTGCTCGCTTTTCTCTTTCAGCCTTAGCGATGTCAGCTCTAATGCTTGTTTGCTTTTGCTAAAACGATACTCAAGCCAAAAGTGGTACGCGT
>NZ_JAWOQP010000217.1:0-1017 GCF_033337375.1 Vibrio sp. YT-17 | reverse complement strand
CAATTGATTGGTTCGTCTGGTGCGGGTAAAGGTCGTGCGGCTCAGATGCTGCTTGCTCAGTCGATTGGACTTGATGAGGCTGTATTCGTACTCGATCCGAAAGATGATGAATGGTGTAGACATGTGTTGAAAAAATCCTGTGAAGACAATGACAAGCCTTTCTACCTGTTTGACCTGCGCTCGAATGAGTATCAAATCGATATGTTAGCCGGTATCACTCAATATGAGCTTGAAGAGCTTATGACAGCAGGGTTTGGGCTTGAGAAAACGGGGTCAGATGCAGACTTTCACAAAGGCAATGACCGTAGAGCTTCAAGAGTCTTTGCAGGGGAAATCAACAACGGGCCTCAGACATTCCGATCAATGTTTCAATCCCCATTGGCTGAACAGTTCAAAGATGGTGGAGCCGGCTTTATGACTTCATTGGAGGAAATCGCCCTAGTAAATAGCGTTAATGCCTTGGGGGGCTTTGATTTGCGGGAGATTTTCGAGTCTGGCGGTTGTGTGTATATCGTAGGTTCGAGCATGAATGAACAGACAAAAATCGTTCAGAAAATGCTTGTGCAAAGAATCTTCCAGATCGCGGCAAGTCGTGACAGAACTCAGGGCGAAAACAGACCTGTAGCGGTGTTCCTCGATGAATTTAAGTACCACATTTCAAGAATCACCTTAGCGGGTCTAGGTCTTGTCAGGGATAAGGGCGTGCATTTAATCCTAGCTTTTCAGGCCATTAGTGACTTAGCCGATTGTGGAGCCTTAGAGGTTGAAGCGGTAGAGGGTGCGGTAATGGAGAACTGTAAATTGATGATTGCCTATGCGATTGAACACCCAGAGACGCGCACATGGTTAGCCCAGAAGACCGGAAAGATTCTAATTGATGATGAGGTAAGGAAAACCAAGGCGTCAGCAGTGTTTACAGAGTCGATGGATGTAGAGCGTTCAGTGAGACAGGCCGAAAGATTCCTAGTGGATGAAAACATGCTTCAAGGCTTGCCAAGCAATGTGGGGTATTTCTTC
>NZ_JAWOQP010000216.1:0-1017 GCF_033337375.1 Vibrio sp. YT-17 | reverse complement strand
CTCCTTTTTTATGTCCTGTACCACGACAAGTGCTTTAGCCTAATAGCTCCGGATTCACACCAAATCCCGTTTTGTGCTCTTCTATCACCACTTCACTTCGCGTCTGAATAACACCCGGTAGCGTGCCTAGCTTACTCGACATGAACTCTTGATACGCTTTCATGTTCTTCACTCGGACTTTAATCATGGTGTCGAAGTCACCAGAGAGCGAATAACACTCTTCGATTTCTGGCATCAATTCCACCGCTTTGGCAAACTTTTCAAAAATCGAGAAGCTGGTTTGATCCAAACGAATATGAATGAACACCTGAACATCCAATCCTAATTTTTCAGCATTCAACTCGGCATGATAACCATTGATATAGCCTTCTTTCTCAAGCCTTTTGACGCGATCTGAGCACGGCGACGTGGTTAAGTTAATCTGCTTCGCCAGTTCGACGACGGGAATTCGCCCGCGTGAATGAAGCACTCTCAAAATATGCAGATCAATCCTGTCTAATTGGTAGCCCATCAACAAATACTTGTAACAACTCAGGGAGCTTTACATTAATCGTTACCGTTATGTTTGCAAACTAACAAATGAACAACGTGTGAATTCCGCTTAGTTTTAACGTTTGCTTAGCACAAAAAGCCATCATCAACCTAAAAACACATCCTAGTTGTTAACATAGGTTTATAAATAACAAAGGTACTCACACGGCTTTTATAAGAGAAAAATCGGTGTGAATGAAAAAGTGAAACGATGAACTTTGCAGAGAATAAAGTGAGCTATAAACAGAAGAAATGAGCCAAATAGTAAGGCAATAATAGGAAAAATTATTGAGGAAAAAGCAATGTTAACCTTACAACTGGCGTATAAACCGTTTGGTGTTGGCGAATGGACATACACCACGGTTTCTCACGAAGTCGCAAAGTTTTTAGCACGTGAATACGCATCTTATGGCTGGCCAGTGATGATCGACGGATCGCCCTACTCCAACGAAGAACCTTTAGCAGCGTAACGTTAAACTACAGAGC
>NZ_JAWOQP010000215.1:0-1018 GCF_033337375.1 Vibrio sp. YT-17 | reverse complement strand
TACCAGGCCAGTTTGAGAAAGATACCGCCGCACTCGATGCGTTGATCAATAGCTTCTCAGGCAATATCAAAAAGCGTTGGGGACAACGTGAAGTGAAGTTCGCAGGTAAAAGTAACTACGTTAAGTACATCGACAATTATTTAAGTCGGGCAGAAGTGGATTTCCAGAAAGGTCTTATCACTATCGAGACCGTTTCTCCGACCGAACCACAAAAACACTTGAAGAACGCGATCATCACCACATTGCTAACGCCAGATGATCCAGCAAACGTCGACTTGTTCTCATCGAAAGAGATCAAACTCGAAGGTCAACCCTTTTTGTACAAACAGGTGCTCGATCAAGATAAAAAGCCCATTCAATGGTCATGGCGCGCGAATCGCTTCGCAGACTACCTGATTGCTAATAACATCAAAACCAAAGATGTGGACTTTAAAAAAGCGTATTACGTTGAAATTCCAATGGTAGAGGATCACTTCTCTCAGCGTAGTTACCAATACGCTGATATCGTGCGTCGCGCGTCAAAAAAATACGACATTCCTGAAGATCTGATTTACGCCATCATCAAAACCGAGAGCAGTTTTAACCCTTACGCAGTAAGTTGGGCCAATGCTTATGGATTGATGCAAGTAGTGCCTAAAACCGCTGGTCGTGATGTATTTAAGCTCGTAAAGAACAAATCAGGACAACCTAGCCCAGAGTATTTGTTCAACCCAGAAAACAATATTGACACAGGAACCGCCTACTTCTACATCCTCAAAAACCGTTATTTACGCGAAGTTCAGCATCCAACTTCGTTAGAGTACAGTATGATTTCCGCTTACAACGGTGGAACTGGTGGTGTTTTAAACACATTTAATCGCAGTGACCGAAAACGCGCGATGCGAGATCTCAATTCTTTGCAACCCAACCAAGTTTATTGGGCGCTAACTAAGAAACATCCGAACGCTGAAGCGCGTCGTTACCTAGAAAAAGTTACAAATTTCAAAAAGGAATTTAACTCTGAGCACACTTTGTAATG
>NZ_JAWOQP010000214.1:0-1021 GCF_033337375.1 Vibrio sp. YT-17 | reverse complement strand
GTAAGAACCGTGCGCAAATTACGCTAGTAGACCGTAAAGCGAGCCACTTGTGGAAACCACTGTTGCACGAAGTTGCAACGGGTTCTTTGGACGAAGGTGTTGACGCTTTGAGCTACCGTGCTCATGCGAAAAACCATAGCTTCGATTTCCAAATGGGTAGCCTTCAAGACATCGACCGTGAACGTAAAGTGATCATTTTAAGTGAGCTGAAAGACGAGCACGGTGAACTTCTTATGCCAAGCCGCGAGCTAGAATACGATCTTCTAGTGATGGCGATTGGTTCAACATCGAACGATTTCAACACTCCAGGCGTTCGCGAAAACTGTATTTTCCTAGATAGCCCAGAACAAGCGCACCGTTTCCGTACAGAAATGAACACTGAGTTCCTAAAGCTGCATGCGCAAAACGGTAACGGTACAGTGGATATCGCGATCGTTGGTGCTGGCGCAACGGGCGTTGAGCTATCGGCTGAGCTGCACAATGCCGTGAAAGAACTTCGCACTTACGGATTTGGTGATCTAGATTCAAGCAAGCTGAATGTTAACCTGATTGAAGCGGGCGAGCGCATTCTTCCTGCATTGCCACCACGTATTTCGTCTGCGGCGCATCAAGAGCTTGTTAAGCTGGGTGTAAACGTTCGCACAGCAACGATGGTGACTAAGGCGGAGAAAGACGGCCTAACTACCAAAGATGGCGAAAAGATTCCTGCGCAAATCATGGTTTGGGCTGCGGGTATCAAAGCACCTGATTTCATCAAAGACATTGCAGGTCTAGAAACAAACCGTATTAACCAATTGGTTGTGAAAGGAACACTGCAAACAACGCGTGATGACGATATTTTTGTCATCGGCGACTTGGCGCAATGCACACAACCAGACGGCTCATTTGTGCCACCTCGTGCGCAAGCTGCGCACCAAATGGCTAGCCAAGCGTTCAGCAACATTGTGGCGAAGCTAAATGGTCGTGAGTTGAAAAACTACGTGTACAAAGACCATGGTTCTTTAGTGTCTCTAAGCCGCTT
>NZ_JAWOQP010000213.1:0-1022 GCF_033337375.1 Vibrio sp. YT-17 | reverse complement strand
GCACTAAATTCATTTGCCATCGCGCCTGGAACGCAGAGTAGACTCCCTGCCAGTAACCAAGCACTTTTGCTAAACCAATGTTTCACGTATGTCTCCCTGAACTTACGCTGGTTGCCTAAGTATTACAATTGGATATAGATGTCGTACTGCTGACCATCTCGCTCAACAGTCAAATTCAGTTCTTGCGGATCGCTCATCACTTGCATCAGTTGTACTGAAGAAGACGGATCACTTAAATCGATCCCATTAAGTTGCACCGCAATATCACCAGGTTCTAGACCCACATCATTAAATAACGCCGCATCACGACCCGGAGAAACTCGGTAGCCAATAATGGCGTCGTCTTTTTTCACTGGAGAAATGGTGATGTATTTAAAGACACTCTGTGGATCTTTCGCAATCTCCTCTCGGATTTGCTCTAGTTTGTCACTCACGTCTGACGCAGGTTCTTTCTGAGCAGCTTGCACTCGAGTAGCCTGCGGCGATTCTGACAATTTTTTATACTCAACGCCTTCCAGCATTAGAGTTTCATCTCGGCCTTCGTTATCGATGATCACGCGATCGACCAACACCGCTTTTAGTGTGGCACGCGTACCTTCAATTTCTTCGCTAATTCCGTAGGTCGCTTGCTTACCACGGTTAGCGATCACCGCTAAGCTGGTTTGAGGATTGCTGCTAGCAACGGCGCCAACAAGGGTAAGATTCAGGCGTGTTTTTGGGGCGTCTTTCACAACAGGTTGCTCAACGACAACAGGCTTTTGTTCGGTGTATTTGCCAAATAAGTTGGCGCTTTGAAGGGCATTGAAATCAATCGTATTCGATTTATTGCTGGCAATAACGTTACCCGCCGACGGCCTCCATTTTGGCACATCAGACGTTTGAGGGATTGCTAACCACACCACTTTACCGAGTATCCACCCAGTTATCGCAATAAATAGGCAAGTAAGTAGCAAACTGAGCTTAGCTTGAATTACGTGGTGGTTGGAGTTGATCTGAGCCAGTAGAGGTCTGCTTGATAATAC
>NZ_JAWOQP010000212.1:0-1023 GCF_033337375.1 Vibrio sp. YT-17 | reverse complement strand
CGATACGTTGGGCAGTACCGTTGGAGTTGCGGGGGTTGCTAAAGGGGTTGGTCAGCCTCAAGCAGCACTATTTGGTATGGGGCTGTACTCGGAGAAAGACAGCTATATTGGTTTCCTCTCTGCATTTAATTATGCGCTCTCTCCCAATGTGCTGTTCAGTACTCAGATGTACCAAGCTCGTTTTAATGACAGTCCCTATTACTTAGGTGAGCAAGGCGATAACAACTCGTCGTTTGAATCTCAGACGATCACAAACAGTGATGAGCAAAAGTATAAGTTCGAATTCAAATACCTGTTGCCGTGGGGCGCGGTGAAAGATCATGGTTTCAAAGGCGCGTTTCTACCCAGCCGTGACGTTCGCTATGCATCGCCTTTGGCGTCGGGCGTTAGCTCTATCCTGCTGACGCCTTTTTATTCATCACGAGCGTTGGATGTATACAATGATAAGAAAGAGCAAGCTTACGGTTTTACATTGGGTTTTGATTGGGACAACCGCGATAGCGCACGTAACACGACCCGAGGCTCGCATACCTCTTTGAATTTGACGACGGGCGCAGAAAGTGGGCAATCAGAGGATCTGTGGCTCAAGTGGGAATTCCAAAATAGCCAATATTACTCGCTGGGGCCTCTTGGTGATTGGTTTGATCAACAAGTACTGGCCTTGGATTTTTATACAGCCGACACACCAACTTGGAATCAATGTGATGGTGTTGTTTGCAGTCGTCCGCCAGAGCAAGAACAAGTTCGCTTGGGTGGGTTGTACCGTTTGAGAGGCTATACCGCGGGTCGTTACCATGGACGCTCTGCAATTCACTATTCTGCCGAATATCGGGTATTACCAGACTGGCAGCCTCTGGACGATATCCCCATTATCAATTACTACGATATGCCTTGGTGGCAATGGGTAGCGTTTGTTGAGATGGGGCGAGTTGCCGACGAATACGATTTAAAAACACTCCATGAAGACATGAAATGGAGCGTCGGTGGCGCGGTTCGTTTCCAAGTTGAAGGTGTTGTGGTTCG
>NZ_JAWOQP010000211.1:0-1024 GCF_033337375.1 Vibrio sp. YT-17 | reverse complement strand
ATGGATACCACGCCCTAGCGTTCGAATTTCTTTAGCAACTTGATCCGCCAGTTCGCGAGTCGGACACAGCACCAAAGCCTGCACGCGAAATCGTTTTACGTTTAGATTTGATAGCACGCCAAGACCAAACGCAGCTGTTTTACCCGAGCCCGTTTTACCCTGACCAATTACGTCACGCTGATTCAAAATCGCCGGTAAGCTTAACGCTTGAATTGGCGTCATATGGGTGTAGTTCAATGAATCCAGCGTTTCTAGTAGCGCTGGGTTCAGGCCTACTTGGTCAAAAGTTTGTTTGCTCACAGGGAAATATCCTCAGGTGGGATGAAAAAGAGGGCACATTATCGCCAGATTTTCTGGGAAGACCAGTGAAAATTAACCATTGTTAATGAGTATTGAAACAAAAGCGAGTACATTCAGGCACTCTACTATCATTATGGACGACGGACATGACCACTTGGATCACTTTGCCTTTTGCTCAACTAACTACTTTACAACTGTATGAGATGCTGCGCTTACGCGTCGACGTGTTCGTCGTCGAGCAAACTTGCCCGTACCCGGAGCTAGATGGTAAGGATGTTATTGACGGCGTTCATCACCTACTCGGCTACCACAATGATGAATTAGTTGCCTGCGCTCGGCTTCTGCCAGCTGGAACCACTTACGATAACGTCAGTATTGGCCGAGTCGTGACCAAACAAACAGCCCGAGGTGGTGGCTTAGGCCATCAGCTAATCACACGAGCCATCCAAGCATGTTCTACGTTATGGCCCGAAAAAACCATAGACATTGGTGCACAAGAACATCTTATCGATTTTTATGCTCACCATGGATTTGAAGTTATTTCTGACAGTTACTTAGAAGATGGAATTCCACACGTAGACATGCGCAGGAAGCATTCGACTCAATAAACCTCTACAAAACTGCAATAAAAAAGACGCGAGATAATCGCGTCTTTTTTAAATCTACAATGGAAACTATTTGTTTCGGCCGAAGCTGCCATCCGATAGGCGGAAAAACATAACCG
>NZ_JAWOQP010000210.1:0-1026 GCF_033337375.1 Vibrio sp. YT-17 | reverse complement strand
GCTCTCCTGGTAACACAAATCGCCCTGGCTGAACCCAGTGCAGCCCAGCATCTTTACAAGCATGGAGATAATCCGTGTAGGCGTGAGCCACTCTCTCTAGCTGTTTTTCATCGGCATCCGCATTGAGCTCGATCTGTTCGAGCTCAGCTAGCCATGCTAGAGCTAACTCTTTGCGTTTGCCTTTCAGCGCGTCAAACTGCGTTTGAGACCACCTCGAAAAATTCATATCGAGCAAAGGCAAGTCCAATAGCCATTCCCCCGGATAGTCGATGATGTCAACATTGAGAACCGCCGTTTTACTGAGCAGCTTCTTGGTCGTTTTCTTTGGTTTGTATTTTAAAGCTAGGCGAATTTCGCTCACATCACGCGTTGGCACTGGCCATTGTGGTGGGTTCGCATGAATCTGGCTCATCGCCTCGTCGTAAGCAAAGCGAGGCACCATCATATTGGTTTGAGGTTCACGCTTTGCACCAATAAGGCGTTTGTCTCTCGCGGCGGTCAATAAAGGTAGATTGTCGTGAGTGGCGGTGTGAAGTAGCTGATTAACCAAAGACGTGATAAAGGCCGTTTTACCCGCTCGGGATAACCCAGTTACCGCAATTCTTACATTAGAATCCATACCACGGCTGATAAAGTCGTTCACTTCTTGCTTTATTCTTTTCATAGTTTTTATTTATCTCACCAGTTTTTATACCCAACGCTTCAATAGAAGTAACTTGAGTATCACGAGTCTAAGTTTACCAACCTTAATCAAAGATGAACAAAATCTGCAATCTAGTGCTGAACTCGATAAGTGTAAAATATTGCTGCCTATAAACGGAAAAGCCTCTGAATCACTTCAGAGGCTTATATATTCTAACTAGCGGCTTGATGTTCTAATCTTCTTCAATCAGCTTGTAGATAACAAAGAGTGCGATTTCAAGAACAAACCAAAGCACACAAGTGATGGTGACGTATTTCTCATCAAAAATACTGATACCGTGAAGAATCAAGTCGTAGCCAACAAAGCCACCAACCACTACAGCA
>NZ_JAWOQP010000209.1:0-1027 GCF_033337375.1 Vibrio sp. YT-17 | reverse complement strand
AGCGGGTTTGTGTCTTCAAAGGAAATTGAGCTGTCTTTCATTTTGGAAGGGCAGGTGATGCACTGTTTGGCTGAAATTGACCGTTCTTTGAGCTTCTCAGGTGATCAGTATCGCTCATTCACATTGCCAATCAATGCCACTGATGCGCAAGTGGCAGCCGCAGTGGCACCAACATTGAGTCTATAAAAACTCGCTTTCCGAGTTAGATGAAAACAGGTACCGATATCCAATCGTGAATGCGATATCGGTACTGTTATCCATATTTCTTGCATTCTCTATCGCCATGATTTCAAGGGCGGAGTTGCCCATGAGATAGCGATATCCCATCACAATTTCATTTGACGCATCGGCAAATTCTGCTGGCCCCTCAGTGGACCCTTGATACCAGTGGTATTCAACAATAAAGTGGTGGTTTTCCCAAGGTGCATAACGATATCCACCCGCCATTGCAGCGGTGTTGTGGCGGTAAGGTAAATCGAGAAGAGCACGATCGTCAGAACGAAAAGTCATCCCGAACATTGAATAGAAAGCGTGTGCTCCGTACAGATAAGAGTAATTGAGTTGCACGCCTTGCTCAAAGTTACTGCCTTTAAAGGTACCGTGCGCGACTTTGTTATAATAGAGGCTTCCTCCTAGCGAAAGACCATGACGTTCATTTTGCAATATTTGGTATTGAACGTACGTCGAGAGGTTGTTCGCGATGGTTTGGCCTTCGAAGCCGTCTTCCAACACATCATATTGCGGCATTGAGATGTAAAAGCGGTTTTTATCAACTTTATCTCGCCCGTTTTGTCCAATTCCAAATAGGTCATGAAAGCTTTCTGTTAAGCCATCCAGATGATTATCCGCAGCAAATACCCAGCGATAATTGAGTTCCCATTGCCATTGAGAACTGACTTGCCACTTAGCTCCAATTTCTAATTGGTTGTGGTAATAATCCAAAGCGTATTCGTCGGTATGAGCCCAAACACTCGCTATTGTCGCCGAGCCATAAGCTTCTATGTACTCTGAAGGCAAGCTAAACCCA
>NZ_JAWOQP010000020.1:34367-98823 GCF_033337375.1 Vibrio sp. YT-17 | reverse complement strand
CTTTAAAATACAAAACGCCCGATGAAGTACATCGAGCGTTTTAGTTAAAAAGTGTCAACCCATATCAGGACGGGTCAAAAAGCTCTGCTTAGATGGTCCTATCTTTACTAACTTATTGGTTACTGGTCACTTTTGACGGTTTCATTAATAAATATCAAAAAAATTGATCATATAAACCGATAGCATACCGATACAAAACTCATAAATAATAAAAATATCAGGAATTAGTCTATGTTAGAGAGATACCGAAATCAAAGTGTCGGATTCCAGTTGAAACTGGTGATCACTTTGTGTCTATTCATTGCTTTCAGCAGTATTGCAGCGCTTGTTTACCGCAACGCTTCCGATGTTCTATTGGAAAGCACACTGAAAGAACACCAATCTAAAGTAGAATCAATGGCAAAAACCATTGCTGGCCAATTCGATGCTTACCTGCACACCGCTAAAGTCCTCGAATCTACTTTTCGCAATGGCTACCTTGCCGGTGTCTATGTCGAAAATTACACGGTTGACTTCATGGGACATGAAGTACCAAACATCACTCAATACAGTGAAAGCTTAATTAATGACACCAAGTTGGTCGACAGTTTCACACGTGATACCGGCGCTATAGCAACGCTATTCGCACCATTGGGTGACGACTTTATTCGGGTGTCCACCTCCCTAAAAGATCCACAAGGTCAGCGAGCGGTCGGAACCACGCTAGGCATCAACCATCCTGGTTATCAGCAGCTTAAAGCAGGACAACCGTATTACGCTCAAATTAAATTGTATGGCGAGCGCTACATTACCTACTATGCCCCAATCAAAGATGCGACAGGAAAGGTAGTAGGCCTATCGTTTATTGGCTTACCAGTAGACCAAGCGACACAAACCTTATTCGATGCACTCGAAGAGATAAAATGGGGCGACACTGGTTACACCATTATCGTTGATAACGACGAAAACAATCTTGGTAAATACCTACTTCATCCAGCAAAAAGCGGCTCAGATTCGTCAATACTAGAAGTCGCCGACTACAATGGTCACAAGCCTTTTGGTCAGATTTTCGAACAATCTAGTGGATTAATTCGCTACCCTTTCGAGTACCAAGGTAACGTAGGCGAAAAGTATCTTGTCTACACAGAGGTTCCAGGTTGGAACTGGAAACTGCTAGGCGGTACGTTTATCAAAGAAGTTACAAAAGGTAGCGACACGCTTCTCACACTCATTGCCATCATTTCTTCGGTAGCGGCAATCATTACTTTTGTTGTACTGACACTTTTCTTGAATCGCAGCTTACAACCTCTCACGACTCTAAACTCATACATGACTCGCTTAGCGGGCGGCGAAGTCAGCTTGAACATTCCAGCGTCTCGTAAAGCATCAAAGAATGAAATTACGAACCTGAGCTCGGGTGTCGCCAGTATGGCAAGTCAGCTCAATGAACTCGTTGGTAAGATCCGTTCAACAAGCGACTTAGTGGAGAGCAACTCCACCAGCGTTGCCAACGATGCACATAGCAATTTGACCCAAGCCGACCGACAACAACAAGAAGTCGAGCAAGTTGTGACAGCGATTGAAGAAATGGCCTCTTCCGCTCAATCTGTCGCACAACAAGTCGAAAGCATTGCGGAAAACGTACGCTCAGCAAATACTGATAGTCAATCTGGTCTCGCGATTGTTGAAGGCGTATGTATCGACGTTGCTCAACTTAACGATCAATTGGATCAATCAGCAACGGCTATCGAGCAAGTAAATCGCGATAGCGAGAGTATTCAAACCGTCACTAAAATGATTGATGAAATTGCTGAGCAAACCAATTTACTTGCCTTGAATGCCGCCATTGAAGCAGCACGAGCAGGTGAGCAAGGCCGTGGCTTCGCAGTTGTAGCAGATGAAGTGCGCACACTTGCGCACCGAACCCAAAGCTCAGTTCAAGATGTCGTGGAAATTATCGAGAAACTAAAAGGGTCGACTCATAATGCAGTTAATATGATGACAGACAGCCAACGCAGTGCAAACCAGGTCTTGGACAAAGCACAAGACGCGGGCACAGCATTAGAAGCCATCGCAGTACAAGTGCAGTCGATAGCCTCTCAAGCCGACGCCATTGCAGCGACTTCAGAAGAACAAGCTCAAGTTTCACAAGAAATTGCAGCAAATGCCCATTCTATCAGTGAACTTAACCGAGAAAGCCGCAACACGAGCGCAAAAACCTCGCAAAGTGCCATTGAACTTCAACAACAAGCACGAAACTTGAAAGAGCAAGTCGACTTCTTCCACTAATACTTAATAAGAGCCGACCCAGTCGGCTCTTTTTGTTTCACTTGATACCACGCTTTTTGATAGAATTTGCCGCCCTACTTTCTGTTCGAGATCGTCATGAACTATCAATGCCCTCTATGCCACCAAGCTCTAGCGTTAAATGAAAAAACGTTTAAGTGCGAAAACAATCATCAGTTTGACTTAGCAAAAGAAGGCTACGTTAACTTGATGCCAGCGCACCACAAACGTTCTAAAGATCCTGGTGACAACAAAGAGATGATGCAAGCTCGTCGTCGATTCCTCGAAGGAGATTACTACAACCCAATGCGCCAAGAAGTGGCGCAGCTGTGTGCAACATACACTGAGGGGAGCACCCATCAATTATTAGATATTGGTTGTGGTGAAGGTTACTACACAGATCAAGTACAAAAGACGATAGAAACACAAGCGAACCATGCCACGATTTATGGCTTAGACATTTCCAAAGTTGCCATTCGTTACGCGGCGAAGCGTTACACGCACTGCAACTTTAGTGTGGCTTCTAGTCACCGACTTCCCTTCGCAAATGAATCCTTAGATGCCATTTTGCGCATTTATGCCCCGTGTAAAGCTGAGGAGCTGCAGCGCGTTGTAAAAAACGACGGCGTTGTTGTCACGGTTACTCCTGCTAGCCGCCACTTATACCAACTGCGTGAGCGCATTTATCAAGAAGTTCGTCTTCACAATGAAGAACCAGAACATATTGAAGGGTTTGAATTAGAGCACCAGCAGCATCTTAACTATGTTATGGACTTGAAAAACGGAGCCGCAATCGATTTATTGCAAATGACGCCATTCGCATGGAAAGCAACCGATGCTCTTCGTGAAGAGTTGAAATCCGCTACACTTTTCCAATGTGAGGCTGATTTTATGTTGCGTGTATATCGCAAAAAAACACTCAATTAATAAGTCAAAAAAAACAACAAACGCAAATAGTTATCATTTATATTGATTCATTGCTCAGCCTCCATTAATATCATCCGGACATTTTTGGAGGCTTTTCAATGCGCTTTTCTACTTTGAGCTTGCTCTTTGCAGGCTTACTTACTGGTTGCTCTTCATATACGCACACCGACTCTCACGCAACCTCAGCGGAAGTCACTAGTTTTTACGACTACCAACTATACACCCCTTCTGGCGAGCACATCGCTCTAAGCAAACTGCCAATTGAGCTGCAACAAGCAGATGTCATTCTTATTGGTGAATGGCACACACACGCCGGCGTTCATCGCTTTCAAACCGATATGCTCAAACAACTTACGTCCTACGACCGCTCACTCGCGTTATCTATGGAACAATTTACCCGCGACAAACAACCTGTTGTTGACGCTTACCTACGTGGGGAGATCGGCGAACAGTACTTAATGAAACAAGCCAACGCTTGGCCCAATTATGAAAGCGACTATCGCCCTCTCGTGGAGTTTGCTAAGCAGAAAAATCTCCCGGTCATTGCAGCAAATGCACCAAAGAACATTGTCCGATGCATTGGTCGACAAGGGCTAGATTACATTAACAAGCTCGATGATGATCAGCGGATGTTCATTGCACAAGCCATCAACACTGGTAGTAGTCCGTACAAAGAAAAGTTCATGGCATCCATGCATCACGGTAAGCCAGAGCAGACGGAAAAACAGTTTGCAGCTCAAGTTACTTGGGATGAAACTATGGCGGAATCTATCGTTAGCTACCTAGACGACAACCCAGGCGCTCAGGTTGTCCATGTTGCAGGCAAGTTTCACACCGAGCAAGGGTTGGGTACGGCAGCATCAATCTTAAGCCGCAACCCGAGCTTAAAAGTGGTTGTAATTAGCCCAACAGATAACGTGCTTTCTGATAATACTGACTATCAGTTAGAGGTTCTCGCACCACCAGTACGGTATGTACAAGATGCTCACCGCATGGCGGCATATCAACATCTAACTAAACGCAATAACGATCTTCAATGTAAGTAGCTGCTCTTCAATTTAAGTTACTACCTTGCCGTTGCGTTGCATCATCACACCGCTCCGAGTTCATCGAGTGACAAGGGTCTGCTTCCTGCTGGTCTATTTTTTGCTAATGATCACCAATAGAAACTAGAAGCGGCAAAAGCAGACCTGTTTTTATCCAAATAGCTTCAGAAATAAACTTTGCCGCCGATAAAAATATAACTGCTTTTTACCCGCACTCAGTGACCGAGTGTCGATGTTCCAAGGAGTATTCGATGAATCCAGTAGGAAGCACTTCTGTTAATAGCTATGCCAAACAATCTGTCGCCTCTAAACAAGCAAGTATTGCACAAGAAGAAACTAGTGCTTCGCCGCTGAAAGTCGAACACAATAAGGTGACGCTTTCGACCGAAGGCAAAGCGCTACTTGCCGCTCTGCAACAAATCGAGCACGACAGCAAGAAAATAGAAGCAGAAGATAAATCTGTTGGTGAAAAGGTCGAATCTTTCACGCATGGTGCGCTTGGCATGGATCACCCCGATAAAATCGAGAAAGAAGAGGATGGCTCATATTCTGCGGGTCAATACCTTTCTGCGGCACTTACCGTTGGTGGCATCATACTGGCATTAGTCTGATAACCAGTCTGATAATCGTCACGACAACAAATCCTATTTGAACCAAACACTTACTGCAGCCCATAATTTAATAAGCCAAAGAACGATATGATGCAAACGTAAGTGAATTCGACCGCTCTTGTGGCCCGATAATACATGCTCGTTTATTGCTCCCTAAACTAGGTTTCTTGTGAAGGCACTGAATGGATAACTTTAGTCCATGCTTTCAACTCCTAAGCGTAATCCAAGCCCACGTTTGTGGGCTTTCTTCTTTCCAAACTAACGAACGTTACAGAGCGACTCATTTTTTCTGCAAAACCAAACAAAAACGACAATTTGGTTAAACTTTTATTACCGACACAAAACCTTCATAAATCATTGCTTTAATGCCTGCGCTTTCAATAAACAAGGAAAATATAATGAAGCGCTTAGTATCTCCAATCGTTACGGCAGTGGCTGCATCTACCCTCTCTTTCAACGCACTCTCAGCTGAAATCAAAAACGTCATTTTGATGATCGGCGACGGCATGGGTCCTCAACAAGTTGGTTTACTCGAGACCTACGCAAAACACGCACCTAACTCGGTTTACAAAGGCGAAAGCACAGCGTTATACAAACTCGCTCAAGAAGGTGTGATTGGATCATCACTGACCAATCCAGAAGACGCAATTGTCGTCGACTCTGCGTGCTCAGCTACGATGCTAGCGACAGGAATCCCTACCGCTTCTGAAGTCATTGGCATTGATAGCCAAGGCAACCATGTCGAAACTATTTTGGAAAAAGCCAAAAGTAAAGGTAAAGCGACAGGGCTCGTCTCTGATACGCGTATGACCCACGCAACGCCAGCAGCATTTGCCGCTCATCAACCACATCGCTCCCTAGAAAACAGTATTGCGGCGGATATGCTCGAAACCGGCGTAGACGTGATGATGTCTGGTGGACTTCGTCATTGGATTCCAAAGTCGACAAACGACAAGGGAGAGACATACGAGCAGCTTGAAGCGCTCACTCAAGGTAATGTCTACCTAAAATCGAAACGCAAAGACGAACGCAACTTGCTTGCAGAAGCGCAAGACCAAGGTTACAACCTGGCTTTCAGCCGCGATATGCTCACACAAGCTAAAGGTGACAAATTACTTGGACTTTTTGCTTACTCGGGCATGAACGATGGTATTGCCTACAGTCAAAGCAAAAACGATCCAAAACGCACGCAGCCATCGCTGAAAGAAATGACCACCAAAGCAATCGACATTCTTTCAAAAGACAAAGACGGTTTTTTCTTGATGGTTGAAGGCGGCCAAATTGACTGGGCTGGCCACAGTAACGATGCAGGTACGATGCTGCATGAAATGCTTAAATTCGATGAAGCGGTAAACTCAGTTTATGAGTGGGCAAAAGGCCGTGATGACACCCTGATCATTGTTACTGCTGACCACGAAACCGGCTCTTTTGGCTTTAGCTACTCATCAGCAAACTTGCCTAAACCACAAAAACGCGACGGCGAAGCATTCAAAAATCAGGATTACGCGCCAAACTTCAACTTTGGTCAGTTCGAGATCCTCGATGGTTTATACAACCAAAAGAAAAGTTACTACGGCATGATCAGTGAGTTCCAAGCGCTTGATAAGAAAGAGCAAACTCCAGAGAAGTTTGCGGAAGTCGTGAACGCAAATAGCGATTTTTCGATTACGCCTGAGCAAGCAGAACGCGTATTAGCAAGTAAACCAAATCCATACCGACTCGCTGGACACAAATACTTAAGCGAAGAGAACGTACCGACAATCAATGACTTTGATGCTTTCTTTCCTTACAACGACCGTGGCAACTTGCTAGCGCGTGAGCATGCAACAAAGCAAAACACAGTATGGGGGACGGGTACTCATACGCATACTCCTGTCAACGTATTTGCTTGGGGACCTGCAGAAACTATCCTTCCGGTATCAAAAATCATGCACCACTCGCAACTAGGCGAGTACTTGAAGCAACAAATTAAATAATCAACTTGCACTTACTTCACAACTCGTGATGTTTCAACGCTCTCGCAAGGGAGCGTTTTTTTATGCATGAAAACAGTTGACGTTTTAAATCGTACACCACAATAATTATGGGTCTTTAATTATATGAATAAAGAAAATGTGCGAAATCTTTGCTAAGCAACCCCAAGACAACTATCAGTTCATCACCCGCTCTATCCGTATTGATGGTCACGCGACCAGTGTAAAACTTGAAGCGAGCTTTTGGACAATTCTTGAGGAAATCGCTAGTGCTCAAAACATGACGGTTCCTAAATTCATAAGCACTGTTTATCAAGAAGCACTCGAATACAATGGTAAAGTGAACAACTTTGCCTCCTTACTTCGATGCGCTTGCCTCACTTACGCCCGCCAACCTCAAGAGACCACTCGTCAAGCACTTGCGCAACTTAACAGTTAATAGCAACCAACCGAGCAATAACCATCCTAGGCTATGCATCCGTATTATAAACCCTTGAGCATCTTCTAATTTGTCGTACTAGAGTACTACCCAGACTCCTTTTGAAATCGCTAACCTGTGCGGACTATCAAGGAGTACCTATGACAAAAATGATTCACACCATGATCCGAGTAAGTGATCTGGACCGCTCTCTACAATTTTACTGTGACGTACTTGAACTAGAAGTCGCTGATCAATACATCTTTGATGGCTTTTCTCTAACCTATCTAGCCAACCAAGAAACTGGCTTTGAATTGGAACTGACGCACAATCACGACCAAAGTGAGCCCTACACTCACGGCTCAGGTTACGGCCACCTTGCCGTCAGCGTGGAGGACATTGAACAAGCCCACAAACGCATTAAATCTCTCGGCATTGAAACTGGTGACATCAAAGCCTTTGACCATCAACAAAAGCATTTAGCAACGTTCTTTTTTGTAACCGACCCTGATGGTTACAAAATTGAGTTCCTGCAACGCCAAGGGCGTTACCTATAACAAAAAGAGTAAACATTATGATTCACTTGACGGCTACCTTTCATGCACAACCGGGAAAAGAACAAGAGTTGAAAGAGGTACTTACCCGAGCGCTTGAACCTACTCGCAATGAAGAAGGTTGCGTTCGTTATCAATTGTTCCAAGATAAAGACAATACATGCCACTTCGTTTTTCAGGAGCAATTTAAAAACCAACAAGCATTTGAGCTTCATGGTAAAACAGAACACTTTGCTCTTTTGATTAGCCAGATCGACAACTTGTTAGAATGCGAGCCGAAACTGGTGTTCTTCGACGAACTGTAACTATAGCGCTAACCGAAGATCAAAAAAGGCACTCTATCTAGAGTGCCTTTCACTAGTTGGGACCTGTGATTAAGCGTCTTGCTTCTCCACCATATGCAAATGCACATCTTGTTGTGGGAAAGGAATCGAAATACCTTCTCGGTCGAAGCGTAGTTTAACCTCTTTTGTCACATCCCAGTATACATCCCAGTAATCATCCGTTTTTACCCAAGGACGCACAATAAAATCTACAGAAGACGTATTTAATGTATGAACTTTGATCATTGGCTCTGGAGTGCGAAGTACCGAAGGGTGAGAGGTAATGATATCAGACAATACTGACTCCGCTTTTAAGAGGTCATCCGCATAGCCAATGCCAAACACCATATCCACGCGGCGAATGCGTTCATGCGTGACGTTCTTAATAACATCTCCCCAGATTTTGCTGTTAGGCACAATAATAATTTGGTTATCAAACGTACGGATTGTGGTGTTCACCAAACTCATATGGCTTACCTTGCCATCCACACCGCCAGCATACACAAAATCACCAACATCAAATGGGCGATAAATAAGCAGCATCATACCCGCCGCGAAGTTGGATAACGTGTCTTGCAACGCGAAACCAATAATCACACCAGCAATACCGAAACCGGTTAGGATTGGCGCTAGGTTCAAACCAAGCTGAGATAAGCCCACCATGATACCGATCACCCACACGAATTTGCCGGACATCGAGATAAAGAAGTCCTGCATCAAGTGGGAAAGTTTTAAGTTTTTCGATGCAACTGCTTTACGGACGACTTTGCGAGTTAACTTAGCCAGTCCGCGAGCGATCAATAAAATCAGCGCAAAAACAAACAACTGGAAGATATGCTGCGGTGCATTCTCGGCAAACCAATCCAGTGCCGAGTTGGACCAGTGACTCAGTATTGACCACACAACTTTGGTATTCAGTAAATCATGGGTGATATTACCCGTCACTTCAAAAATTTGGCGTTTGTATTCAGACGTTTCTAAACCGACTTTATCACCAATTGAAATCAGGTTGCGTAAGCTTTCTGTCGCAATATTTAGCCTTTGTTTAGTAATGAGCTGACTAAGTTGCAACGACGCTTTTTCCGACTCTGGGCTAGACGAAAGTTGGGAGCCAATGATCTCACTTTGCTGACTCAAGTACTCAATTGAAGCAGACAGTAAGCGCATACGTTTATCAATTTTATCTTTTAGTTCCGCTTCTGCGCGCTCGTTTTGGGCCCCTAGCTCCTTCAACCAAGCGAGATTTTGCCAGCTCGAATCGAAGCTAACATCAAGATAACGCTGTAGCTCTCGATAATCATTAACAAGAGCAAGCTTCTCTTCATCCTTAGCCTTATTTAAATCCTCGACGACTTTCTTTATTTTTTCCGATAGATAGTTCGTCGCGTCCTCAGAGTATTGTTCTTGTTTTTTAACTAGCAAGATCAGCTTGTCGCGAGAGATAGTTTCACGTTCAATCGCTGACGCTAACTGGCTTCTTAATTCTTCATTCTTTTGGAATAGTTGCAGTTGAAGGGCATCACGCTCGTCGCCACTCGCTTGCGAGAGGCTTTGGGATAAATCCACAATCTCTCGGTTCAAGTTGTCAATCGAGATTTCGGCAGCAGAAGGCTCTTGGATATCGTCAGTAGCAGTCGCATGAACAGCCATTGGGGAGAACATAATGACGGCAAGTGCGAATAATGTCACCCAAGATGTCAGGCGTAGTTTCTGGGGGAAATGAAACGTCATGTTTACCTCATAGGGAACAGTCCTGATCAAAACAATCAGGAATAGAAGTGTAAAGCGTTGAAATCATACTCCTAAGTTTACAACACTAAATAATAAACTGAGCAGCATTTCGTTAGCGAGACGTCAAAGTTGGGAGCCCCAATAGTAAACAAGCCTTTCATTTAATCAATGAAAGGCTTGTTTGTATTCGACTAAGGACGGTTAGGATGATTTAAAATATGGTCTTCCCAATCCACCACATCAATCTCGTAAACAACTTTGTTACGGACACTTTCCCCTGCCGCATGCATTGCGGACTTAGAGCCTGTAATCAACGGATGCCATTCTGGTAAAGGCTGCTTTTCAGCCAACAGACGGTAAGCGCACGTGTGTGGCAGCCAAGTAAAATCGTCGATGTCTTCTCGGGTCAGCTTGGTGCACTCTTCACCCGAAGTGAAACGGTTTGGGTAATCCTTACACGAACACGTTTTACTGTTCAGCCAGCTACAGGCCACATTGGTATAGTAGATTTCATCAGTATCTTCATCCATCAGCTTATGCAAACAACATTTGCCACAACCATCACAGAGAGATTCCCATTCCTCTTCTGTCATCTGCTCTAACGATTTACTTTGCCAAAATGGAGTGCTCATACTTCAGGTCTCACCAAGGGAATTTAGGGGGCGATTTATACTCTTCTCAACGCAAAAGTTCAAGTTTTGAGAAGATCTTGCATCCTTCCCACATAACGGTGGAGATATTCAACTACTTTCGTTTTACTGTTCTATCCTTAAACAAGTTTCCATTACTCAATTGATCAAGAAGGCATTAAGGAGTTTTCATGGGTATTATTTCTTGGATTATTTTGGGCTTAATCGCCGGCGCACTTGCTAAATGGCTCATGCCAGGAAAAGATGGGGGCGGTTGGATTGCAACAATGTTACTTGGTATTGCAGGGGCATTTGTAGGTGGCTTCCTTGGCGGCATTCTCGGTTTCGGCGGAGCAACTGGCGTCAACATTGGTAGTATCATTACCGCAACACTAGGCGCATTTATTCTGTTGTTTGTTTATAACCGTTTCTTAAAATAAGCACGATGATTTAAAAGCAAAAAACCAAAAAGGGAGCGTAATGTTAAGCGCGCCCTTTTATTTTTTTCTTTCTTCACTCTTCCAATCCACGTCAAAATGACCATAATTGCCCCCTTAATTTTTTAAGAGGTTTACATTATGGATTGTCGATTAGGATGTGGAGCGTGCTGTATTGCGCCAAGTATCTCTTCACCAATACCTGGAATGCCCAAGGGCAAACCTGCAGGTGTTCGTTGTGTGCAACTCAACGACGACAATTTGTGCAAGCTATTTGGTAAGCCTGAACGCCCTAAAGTCTGTCACGATTTTAAACCGTGTCCGATTGTATGCGGCAACACCAATCAAGAAGCACTCGACAACATCACCGAATTAGAACAATTGACGTAACGCGACTCTAGACCACACGTTTAAAGTTAGTACCTCGGTTGTTTCTCTCCGAGGCAGTAATCAAAGCAAACTCAAGATTTAGCACTCCCCCCCTCAGCCTTTTATCTCACCCTTGAGAACTCTTGCGACATAGCGTTCCATTTGCAGTTTTCGCGCGATCTCCCTCACAATTTATTGACAATTCTCGACTATGTTCAGCGGGTCATTTAATTAAAGATCAGGAAAGAACATGAATAAGTATTTGGCTGAGGCTTTTGGCACGTTCTGGCTAGTGTTAGGCGGCTGTGGTAGCGCGGTGTTGGCTGCGGGTTTCCCTGAAGTGGGTATTGGTCTGTTGGGCGTTTCTTTGGCATTCGGTTTAACCGTTCTGACGATGGCATTTGCTATCGGTCATATTTCAGGTTGTCACTTGAACCCTGCAGTGACAGTTGGCCTTTGGGCTGGCGGTCGTTTTGAGACAAAAGACGTTGCTCCCTACATCATCTCACAGGTGATCGGCGGGCTTATCGCAGGTGGCGTGCTTTACGTTATTACATCTGGACAAGCAGGATTCGATGTTGTGGGTTCTGGCTTTGCCGCCAATGGTTATGGTGAACACTCTCCAGGCCAATACTCGATGATCGCTGCACTTGTGACTGAAGTTGTCATGACGATGATGTTCCTGATTGTCATTATGGGTGCAACAGACAAACGTGCGCCACAAGGCTTTGCACCTATCGCAATTGGCCTGTGTTTGACTCTCATTCACCTGATCAGCATTCCTGTCACCAATACGTCAGTAAACCCTGCTCGTAGCACGGCAGTCGCAGTATATGTGGGTGACTGGGCGGTTTCTCAGCTATGGCTGTTCTGGGTTGCGCCTATTGTGGGTGGCGTGCTTGGTGCGGTTATCTACAAAAACCTTCTTGGTAAAGAATCGAACGATTAATCGTTCCCAACTCCCAAAATCAAAAAAGCCGCTGAATTCAGCGGCTTTTTATTAAATTCTGTGTCGACCTAATAGCGAATGTGACAACGTCGTGCCATCAACAAGCTCTAGCTCCCCACCGACAGGCACACCATGCGCGATGCGGCTGGCATCAACTTGGTGCTCTTTACATAGCTCTGCGATGTAGTGGGCAGTGGCTTCACCTTCAACTGTTGGGTTTGTCGCCAAAATCACTTCGGTAATATCACCGCGACGTAAGCGGTAATCAAGGACATCCAACCCAATATCACTTGGACCAATACCATCTAATGGCGACAAATGCCCCATAAGAACAAAATACCGACCAGAATATTGGCCTGTTGCTTCAACGGCTGCGATGTCTGCCGGGCTTTCTACCACACAAATTTGACCATTTTCTTGGCGTTTTGGGTTGGTACAAATGTGACAGACTTCTTCTTCGGTGAAGGTTCGACACTCAGTACAATGACCTATTTCTGTCATTGCCTGACTAAGCGCATCTGCAAGCTGCAAACCGCCTTTTCTATCGCGCTGTAACAAATGAAAGGCCATACGCTGCGCTGACTTGGGGCCAACCCCAGGTAGACAACGTAAGGCCTCCATCAATTGTTCCAGCATATGACTGGTACGCATTAAAAGTCCGCTTAATTAAATATCAGCAGATTAGAATGGCATTTTCATACCTGGTGGTAGTTGCATACCGCCAGTTACAGAAGCCATTTTCTCTTTTTGAGTTTCTTCAACACGACGGGCTGCATCATTGAACGCCGCAGCGATCAGATCTTCAAGCATTTCTTTGTCGTCTTCCATCAAACTTTCATCGATGTCAACACGACGTACGCTGTGGCTACCAGTGATAGTAACTTTAACTAGGCCAGCACCAGACTCGCCAGTTACTTCCATATTCGCGATTTCTTCTTGAAGCTTTTGCATGCGATCTTGCATTTGCTGGGCTTGCTTCATTAGGTTGCCCATACCGCCTTTACCAAACATGTTTATCTCTCTGGTTTAATGAGGTGTTGCATCAATTAATGGGGTTATACCTTTGGGTTTTCAACCCCATTCCATTCGATTATTAGATAGGGCGCACACTATCTTTATCAAGCTCTGCAGCAAAACGACGTTCAATAAATTGAACATTTGGATCGTTTTCTAAACTGTTCAGCGCTTGCTGTAATTTCTCTTGGTAGAGCCTATCTCTCAGTTCAAGTGGTGTTTCTCCACTCTCCCCTATTTCGATGCTCATGTGGCACTCTTCACCTAACACGGTATTAAGTGCTTTAAGCAACTCGGCTTGAGCTCTATCAGTATTCAAATGAGCTTGGCTGCTTCTCAATAGTAACGAAACGGTTGTTCCTTCCTTACTATAATGAGAGTTTAGCGCAAGTTGCTCTACCAGCTTAGGGATCTCCATTAAGCTGATGAGCTTCGCCCATTCATTATGTTCTAACGATTCATCGATGAGCTTTTGTGCCATTTCAGGCGTTTTCTCATGCTCAAGTGCCTGCTTGAGCTGCGTAGGTGTCAGTTTTGTATTTACTTTTGTCTCAACAGGCTTGCTTGGACGCCAGCGATACGCTTCTTCAACTTGTGGCTCCGTCGACTTCGGAGCTGAGTTTGGCGACACCTGCGCGGAATTGCCATGCAATTGCGCTACTCGGTCGATAACCGATTCTGGTTGTGCAGATGCCGCTTTAGGCTTTTTTGAGCCACCATTTTGAGGAGTGTTCTGTTGTAGGCCTTGACGCTGAGAACGTAATTGGTGACGTAAACCGCTTAGACCACCGCGCGCTGGTGTTGAAACGCTCTCTTGCATTTGTTGAGGTGGCGTTTCATGCTGCGGCGCTGGGTTTTCACTCATCGGCGGCGCCATATCATACTGTGGTGGAACCGTCTCATATCCACTCGCTTGATACTCAGGTTGCGAACTGGATGAAGGTTGAGGCGCCACTTGTGGTGTGCTTTGTGCTGGACTCGGCTGCTGAGCTCGAGGAGCAGCGGCTGTCTGAGCTGGCGCAGTCTTTGGTTGACTGGTACTTTGAGCCGGAGATGACGCTGGCTCGCTGTTACTAGAAACAACATTTGCCCCACTGTTATTTGATGGGCGGAACGCCATCATGCGCAGCACAATCATTTCCAAACCGATTCGCCCATTTGGCGAGAGGGTCAAATCTTCACGACCTTTCAATGCAATTTGATAGTAAAGCTGAACGTCTTGCGGGCTTAGAGCTTTACTCAACAGCTCAATTTTCTCTGCATCTGGTTGTGCTCGGTCTAACGACGCGGGCAACGCTTGATACATCGCAATTCGGTGTAACTGTGTTGCGACTTGCTGCAACAAACCATCCCACTCAACACCATTTGCCGCTAATTGTTGGATTTTATCCATGGCTTGTTGAGGTTTCTTGCTGCTGATTGACTCTAGTAAGTGAATCGCTTGGTCGGTATCAATCGTCCCCAACATGTGGCTGACAATATCGGCTTGCACCGCACCGTTACCTAATGCAATTGCTTGATCAGTCAAGCTAAGAGCATCACGCATACTGCCATCTGCAGCATGTGAGATCATACCCAACGCTTTTGGCTCTGCTGAAACTTGCTCTTGACCTAGGATGTAATCAAGTTGCTGGTGAATATCATCAACGCTGATTGGTTTCAGATGAAACTGAAGACAACGCGACAATATAGTGACAGGCAGCTTTTGTGGATCAGTTGTTGCGAGTAAGAACTTCACATACTCTGGCGGCTCTTCCAGGGTTTTCAACAACGCATTGAAAGAGTGACGCGATAGCATGTGCACCTCATCGATGAGGTACACTTTAAAACGTCCACGAGCAGGTTTGTATTGAACGTTGTCTAACAGTTCACGAGTGTCTTCAACTTTAGTACGTGATGCTGCGTCGATTTCAAGAAGATCGACAAAGCGACCTTCATCAATTTCACGACAAGTATCACACTTACCACAAGGTGTCGCGGTAATGCCGGTTTCGCAGTTCAAGCCTTTGGCAAACAGCCTACCGATACTCGTTTTACCCACACCACGAGTCCCGCTGAACAGATAAGCATGGTGTAAACGGTTTTGCGCCAGTGCGTTTTCCAACGCCGTCAGGACATGTTTTTGTCCGACAACTTGGTCAAACCGATTAGGACGCCATTTTCGCGCTAAAGCTAAATAACTCATTGAATGTATTAATGTCCTTCAAAATCGCAAATGCTGTACACGTTTAGACCTAGTGCTTCTAAACGTTTATCACCACCGATTTCTGGTAGGTTGATAACGAACGCAGCGTGCTCAACTTCACCGCCCAGTTGGCGAATCAGTTTAGTCGTCGCTTCAATAGTACCGCCCGTTGCCAATAAATCGTCGACAACCAGTACTTTGTCACCTTCAACGATGGCATCTGTATGGATTTCTAGTGTATCAACGCCGTATTCAAGCTCATAAGATTGAGCAACAGTAGGGCGTGGTAGCTTGCCTGGTTTACGCACTGGTACAAAACCAACACCTAGCTCAAGCGCTAAAGGCGCACCAAATAAAAAGCCACGAGCTTCCGTACCCACAACCTTGGTAAAGCCCATATCTTTGTAACGTTCAACAAGTAAGTTGATCGTCGCTTGGTATGCTTTTGCGTCTTCAAGAAGGCTCGTCACATCACGAAATAGAATGCCTGGCTTTGGGTAGTCTTGGATGCTTTTGATGCTAGATTTGATCAGTGAAATTGTTTCTGTAGTCATAATACCGATTTACTTAGATTGGCTCATCGCCCTCTCTAATCGCAGTATCACGAGGGCAACGAACAATAGGTTTTCACCACTATGTGCTTATTTTCGTAAAAGTCACAGGCGCTGAAAATACAAACGCCCACTCGAAGAGCGGGCACACTATTCTCTACAATCTTAGTGATTTTCTTCTCGGTCAGCAACCAACTCAATCACAGGCAGACGCATAAACCAGCTGAGTAAAACGATTAGCATCACTAAAAGACCAATTTTTACCCAAACGAGGGGGACAACAACGATTGAAACCATGAAACTAAGCGCAATAAAAATCGCACCACGCTTTTTTACTTTTGAAGTAACAGCCCGATGCTTATGCCAATTGCCGAGAATGGGTCCAAACGTTTTGTGGTTATGTAACCATTGATGAAATGCGGGGCTACCACGCATAAAACATGCGCTAGCAAGCAAAATAAAAGGTGTGGTGGGTAAAAGTGGAAGGGCTATGCCGGCTATGCCGAGCACAATACAGAGTCCACCAACAGTATTGAAAAAGTAACGCTTAATACGAATGGTGAACTCCGGTACAAAATAGCTAGATTAAAAGCCTGCGTAACCATTCATTACACGAAGCCAGGTTAGCGTTGCAGGAAGTGTTGGGATCAAAAGAACTGCAATAAAACCTAAAAAGTAAAAAATATTATAAGGCTCTTTAAAATCTTTGTCTGCCATGATGTGTCTTCTCACTAGTTGACTTTGCTTCTCCCAAGGCACAGCGTTAAATTATCGTTGCACAAATGGGTCATTATTGTTTTAAGCGCTGACTATACATTAAACAGCCAAATCTAAACACCAGTAAAAAGTAAGGTTATTAAACTAAACGTATGTTGTTTTGGTGGTTCTAAAAAGATAATAAGCAGCGTAAGGACGCTGCTTATTGGTTTGCAAGTCATAATTATACTAGTCGGGATTTCCGGGTAATACTTAAACTAAAACTTGAAGAACCTAAACACCCGATAGATAACTGTCCTGCAACACTAAGCGGTAAATCGCGGGTGATGAAGTTTTTCATACTTCCTCCCCCTAAACGGTTACCTGCTGCGATGTGTTGATTCGTATTTCCGTCAGACCAATGGCTATCTAAACCCGCAGGCAATATAGAGACCGAGGATGAAGCGAGGTCGGCGACACCAAACACAGCATTGACTGCACCCGCACACTCCGAACACTCAATTCCTTTTTCAATGATCCCTACCATGTCCTTGAGATCAGCACTGAAACTTTTCAAGTTACGGAGATAGTCGTCAAACAATGCCCTAACGAGCAATGTCGTCGCAACTCCATCATTAGCTTGGGAAGCAGAATCAACTAGATAAAACGCAAATTGACCATTCATTAACCAACGATAATCGAAAACCAAGGGCATCACATCCGTCGATTGCAATAAACGGTACGAGCAGCGCCAATCTCCCTGAGCAGCATCCTTTTCTGGCAATAGAGCTTGCAGTAAATCTCTTGCCGCACTCGGATTCTGTTGTAAATATTCCAGATGCCAATACAGCTCTTGTTCATCTGGGATTTCACCACCATCATCAACCCTGAACCACTGACTTGAAAAGTCACGTTGTTCTGAGAAGTGGCTATCGGTATCTTCTAGCGTATTCTCTATCGCCTGAGATAGGTGCTCATAATTACCTATCGGTTTAGGAAGAAAATCTTTAATACCAAATCGCAACGCTTTCGCGACATCGGACATTTCATCCGTGCCTGATACCACGATAAGCGGCATATATGGGTATTCGAGACTAACTTCTTCGACGAACTCGATACCATCTAAGACCGGCATCGATAAATCACATAAGATAAGATCGGGTTGGCATTCCCTGAGTTGTTGAAGCGCTTCTAGGCCGTTTTCTGCTTCTACTACTTTAAAACCCTGACTTTCTAAATAGGCATTGGTTACTTTACGAAATATTGGATCATCGTCCACCAACATTATTAGTTTTTGATTAATCACTTCCTGTGCCGAGACCATTGCCGTTTGACTGTGAGTCTTAAACATACCTTTATCCCTCACAAAGCTCAGTCAAAAAAACAGATTTATTATTAAGTCATTATTTTTGTTGTGTTTACTTCCAGCAAAACGTGTCACAGCAAGACCTGAGGCCGCTTTGCCTTGTTATAAAACTTAGCTCGGAAACTGCATTAATACAAATATTACGGCGTATAACAGTATTTACTCAAACAGGGTTGCTGTGTTCAAATGATGCAACATGTTGACTTAAAGCAAGCTTTGATCACAAAGTTAATTATAAATTAACCGTAATCGGTAATTTAATGTGTCTGGAAATATGAAATTAGATGACTTAAACCTGTTTCGACTGGTTGTCGAAAATGGGAGCTACACCGCAACTTCGCGAAAAACCATGATCCCGGTTGCGACCATCACCCGACGCATTCAAGCGCTAGAAGACTCTGTCAATCTTCGACTATTGAACCGTCATGCTCGCAAACTCTCGCTCACTGAAGCAGGGGAACGTTTTTACCATGAGTGCTCTCCTTTACTACAAAGGCTAACAACCGCAGCAGAGGAAATCACTGACGACTGCCGAGGAGCATCCGGCAAGATTAAGATATCCGCGCCTTATAACTTAACTAAACGAATGATGATGCCGATGTTCAACAGCTTTATGAAGCAGTACCCGGACATCAACATTGAGCTAACGACAGAGAATAATGCGGACAAGCTTGACCCTACTGAATGGGATGTAATTTTTCGAGTGGGACCGCAACGCGACTCTAGCCTCATCGCGCGTAAGATTGGCGAAGTGAAGGATATTCTCGTTGCAAGCCCTGACTATCTAACCTCGAATCCTGCGCCACATCATGCAGAAGAGCTCTCTAACCATTCATTGCTAAAAGGGTACCCACTTATTAAGTGGACCTTGATTAATAGCAAAGGCGAGTCTGTGGTGAATGTTGATCGTGGTCGTTTTCAAGCAAACGCGCTCAATGTGGTGCGCAGCGCTTGTTCCGAAGGTTTAGGCATCACACTAATGCCAGATGTCATGATCAAAGAGTACATCGAGAGCGGCGATTTGGTACGCGTACTGCCAGATTGGAGTGCAAACCCGCGCGACATTTATATGCTTTACAACCACAAAGACCACCTGCCAGAGAAAGTTCGCCTCTTTATTGACTTTGTGATCGCTTATAACATTCACTAATTAAGTAGCGAAAACAAAAAACCAGAGCCGAAGCTCTGGTTTTTTTACGACTTAAGAAAACGCACCCTATGCGCCTTCGTTATGAAGCTCTAGGTTTGCTAAATCCTGTTGGATTTCAAGTTGTGTTTTCGCATCATCATTACGAAGACCATCCAAAAAGTCTAGGTATTGTTGGTCAATATCACCCGTTACGTATTCGCCGTTAAACACGGATGTATCGAACTGAGTAATATCTTGGTTTCCAAGACCGACCGCCTCTACCAAATCTTCTAGACGTTGATAAATAAGCGCATCGGCACCAATCTGCTTACAAATTGTATCGTTGTCACGGCCATGGGCAATAAGCTCTGTAGCACTTGGCATATCAATGCCGTATACGTTCGGGAAACGAACTTCAGGAGCCGCTGAGACCATGTACACTTTCTTGGCACCAGAATCACGAGCCATCTCAATAATCTGCTCTGACGTTGTACCTCGAACAATAGAGTCATCCACCAGCAACACATTCTTACCTTTGAATTCCGAACGAATAGCATTCAACTTGCGACGTACTGATTTCTTACGTTGTTGCTGGCCAGGCATGATAAACGTACGTCCAACATAACGGTTTTTCACGAAACCCTGGCGATAAGGGATATCGATCGCTTGAGCGATTTGCAGTGCAATGTCGCAAGACGTTTCAGGGATAGGAATGACAACATCGATATCAAGGTTTGCGTAATCTTCACGAATACGTTCGCCCAGCTTTTTACCCATTTCAACGCGAGCACTGTATACCGAAATTTTATCGATGAACGAATCTGGACGAGCAAAGTACACGAACTCGAAAATACAAGGGTTCAGCTTAGGATTATCTGCACACTGCTTCGTGTAAAGCTCACCGTCAAACGTTGCGTAAATCGCTTCACCAGGTGCAACATCACGGACGAAATCAAAACCGACCGCATCCAATGCCACCGATTCAGACGCAACCATGTACTCTGCTCTGCCGTTAACTTCACGCTTACCTAAACAGAGCGGGCGAATACCGTGTGGGTCACGAAATGCAATCATACCATGACCAATGATCATGGCGGTCACAGCATAAGCACCGCGAATTGTGCGATGAACATTGGTAACTGCGCGGAATACGTCTTCGGTCGTGACATTTCCTTTTACTGAGTCAATTTCGTGCGCCAGTACATTTAGTAATACTTCAGAGTCTGAAGTGGTATTGATATGACGGCGATCTTTTTCAAACAGCTTCTGACGAACTTCGTTAGCGTTAGTCAAGTTACCGTTGTGGGCAAGTGTAATACCGAAAGGAGAGTTTACGTAGAAAGGTTGAGCTTCTGAAGCGCTTGAACTGCCTGCTGTAGGGTAACGAACATGACCAATTCCGACCTCGCCTTGCAGGCGTTGCATGTGTCTTGCTTCAAATACATCCTTGACTAAACCGTTCGCCTTACGCAGACGAAAACGATTGCTTTCTATGGTACAAATACCAGCGGCATCTTGGCCACGATGCTGTAACACCGTTAACGCGTCATAAATAGACTGGTTTACAGGCGTTGTGCCCACGATTCCAACAATACCACACATGTCCTAATCCTCGATTTGCGACAGTAGCTGGCACTACTAGATAGTGCCAGACAGAAAACTTGATGTTGCTTGTAAATGCTCGAAGAATGGGGCGATGATACGGCTGAACTCAGGGATCAACTGTGAATCTTTCCACCAATCCGAGCTTGGGAATGCAGTAAACGCATCCATAAAAAACAGCACCGCAGAAACAATTAAGACTCCGCGTAGACCACCAAATACAATCCCGAGAATTCGGTCCGTACCTGATAGCCCTGTTTTTTGTACCAGTTGACCAATGACGTAATTCACCACTGCACCAACTACCAAGGTTGCGACAAATAACGCCGCGATCGCCGCTCCGTTACGAAACATATCATCTTCGATGTTGGTGAAGTACACCGCCAATTTGGCATAGTAATTACTGGAGATAAAAAACGCTCCGAACCAAATCACCAAAGACAAAGCTTCTTTAGCAAAACCGCGAACTAAACTGATCAGAGCTGAAAATCCGATCACACCTAAAATGATAAAATCTATCCAATTCATCTTTTCTTCATCTTAAGTTGGCGCGCATTTTAACAGAAAAAATGCTGACGCAAACGTTTTCTTATGGATTTAATGGCTTAAATTTAAGCAATTGACCTTTTGAACCTGTAATTTTTTGTAATTCTTGAACTTGTCGTTCAAGTTTACTTTTTGACACATCAGGGCCAACAATCACTCTCGTAAACTCGTTTTCTTTCTTTGTGTGAGCTTGATAACCACGCTTTTGCAAATCCGCGACAAGCGCGACAGCATTTTCGTGATTCTTAAGTGCCATCAACTGAATGATCCAAGCTGAATCTTCATATTGATTTTTCTCTTGAACAGGACGAGTGACGACCTCAACTTGCTCTGGTTGTTTGATGACCTCAGGTTTAGATGTTGGCACTGGCTCGGGCTCAGAAACGGCTACTTGAGCATCCTCACGTTCTTGCACTACAGCTTCAACCGGAGAATCCGGTAACGTAATGTCGTCTTCCACTGGCTCTAGTATTTCGAAGTTTTCCACATCACTATCAAGTTCTGGTTTGATAGGAATACTGGCAAATTCTTCTTTGTAGTGCAGTTTCTTACCATCTAGCACATCGGGAAGAACAATGACTCCGACTGCGACTAGAATGATGGTGCCGACTAAACGACTTTGGAATTTACTTGCCATCAAAATACCTTTACTTATTTATTATTTGATTGCCAATGTTCCAATACCTCTCCGACGGTATGGAATGAGCCAACCACCAGAATAACGTCTCCTGTCTTTGCGTGGCTTCTCGCACTCTCGAAGGCGTCAACAGGGTTTTCAAAATGAACTTGCCCATCAGGTAAGTATTGGCACAATTCATCAGCGGTCGCCGCTCTCGGTCCAGTAAGCGACGCTGGATACCATTGTGTTGCAACTGGAGTTAGAGCTTCAATGGTTGCTTTAATGTCCTTGTCATGCAGCATTGCAACCACAATATGGATATTCTTACCCAGATATTGTTGCTTCACTCTCTCTACCAAATACTCAGCAGAGTGCGGGTTATGAGCGACATCAAGGACTATTTCAGGTTCGTGATGCAGTACTTGCATACGCCCCGCCAAACGCGCATTATTCAAGCCATTGACAATATTTATGTCAGTGATTTGCAATTCCGAAGCCCCTAGTGCCATCAGTGCAGTGGCTGCATTTTGTAATGGTAGCGATGGGATTGGTAAATCCTCTAACTCAAATGCCCCACTGCTCCATTTCCAACCATTATCAGTTAGTTGGTAATCGTACTGAATACCTACTTGGAAGAACTCAGAACCAATATCGTCAGCATGAGCCGCCACGGTCGCTGGTGGCGTCGGTTGACCACAAATTGCTGGCTTCCCTGAACGGTAAATGCCCGCTTTTTCAAAACCAATAACATTGATGTCATCACCAAGCCAATCCACATGATCGATCGCTAAGCTCGTAATAACAGAAACATCATGGTCAACAACGTTAGTGGCGTCTAGACGGCCGCCAAGTCCTACTTCAAGTAAGACAACATCAACTTTCTCTACTTGGAAAATACGTAGCGCAGCAAGCGTACCGAATTCAAAGAGGCTAAGGCTAACATCACCACGCTGCTTTTCTACATAATCGAATGCTTTACAGTGCTTTTCATCTACAACGTCAACGCCATTAATGCGTACACGCTCGTTGTAACGAATCAGGTGCGGAGAACTGTAAACACCGACTGAATAGCCAGCATCAAGTAAAATGGCTTCCATTAACGCACACGTTGAGCCTTTGCCATTGGTTCCGGCAACGGTGATTACGGTTGGAGCTGGTTTGGTAAGATTGGCTTTGTTTGCTACCGCTTGGACACGGTCTAAGCCTAGATCAATTGCTGAGGAATGAATATTTGCTAAATAATCAAGCCACATCTCTAATGAAGATGTGGCTTGAGGAGTTGGGTTTTGGGTCATCTAACTTTAACCATTAAATTCTTTGGTTTTTATGTTAGTTGATACTTTACCCTTTTTCGTCCGCTTCTGGTACAGAATATGGCTCTTCATTTGGAGATTCGTTAACCGAAACCACCAAAGGAGACTTGTGGTTAGTCATCTTAGCGATAAGACCACCCACACGCTGACGCATTTCACGACGGTCAACGATCATATCAATAGCACCGTGATCAAGTAGGAACTCACTACGCTGGAAACCTTCAGGAAGATCTTCACGTACAGTTTGCTCGATTACACGACGACCAGCAAAGCCAATGAGGGCCTTAGGTTCACCGATGTTGATATCACCCAACATAGCCAAACTTGCTGATACACCACCCATTGTAGGGTCAGTTAGAACAGAAATAAACGGCAGACCTTTTTCTGATAAACGCTCAAGCGCAGCACTGGTTTTTGCCATTTGCATAAGAGACATTAAAGCCTCTTGCATACGAGCACCACCACTTGCTGAGAAACAAACAAGCGCACAGTTATTTTCAATGGCTGCATCCACTGCTTTCACAAAGCGAGCACCAACGACTGAACCCATTGAACCACCCATGAAGGAGAATTCAAACGCACACGCCACAAGCGGCAGACCAAGCAATTCACCCTGCATCACAACTAGCGCATCTTTCTCACCGCTGTTTTTTTGTGCAGCAGAGATACGCTCTTTGTATCGCTTAGAATCTTTAAATTTCAGTTTATCCTGTGGCTCAAGTTCAGAACCTAATTCAACTCGATTACCTTCATCTAAAAATGTTTCCAAACGACGACGCGCTTTCATACGCATGTGATGGTTACACTTTGGACAAACTTCTAAGTTACGCTCTAGCTCTGCATGGTATAAAACCTGTTCACAAGAGGTACATTTAGTCCACACACCTTCTGGGATAGAAGCTTTGCGTGAACTTACTAGATTGCTTTTCTCTAAAATCTTTTCAAGCCAACTCATGGAAGACCTTTTCTCTCAACTCTTCCGCTTCATTGCGAAAGATATAAATTCGACATAATACCGACGGATTAAACCATATCTTGCAGCTACTGTAGATAAAAAACTGGTTGTACCTATTTTTGATATCGTAAATAGCGTATGTTTTCCGTTCACATTCAATGTAAACACTACCGATATTTTGAAATAAGTTTGTAAAATTAGTTCAAATTATCTGGTAAAAACAGTGGACCGATCGGCACTTCAGGTAACCCAAACTCTTCTGGGTAGTCTACATCTACCAGGTACAGACCTTCCGCTTTCGCTGTCGCACCCGCTAGTTTGCGATCTTTGGCGTCTAATAACCACTTGATCCATTCTGGACTCTCTTCGCCACGTCCAACTTTTATCAAGCTACCCGTGATATTACGAACCATATGATGCACGAACGCATTGGCTTTAATATCAATAACCACATAGTTTCCATGGCGCGTAACGTTCAGATGCATCAAGTTTCGAAATGGACTGCGAGACTGACAATGCGCCGCGCGAAACGACGTAAAATCATTTTCGCCGAGTAGGAACTGCCCTGCTTCATGCATTTTTTTCTCGTCGAGCTCACCATGATAGTGACTAACCCCCGAGTTTAAGATGCCTGGACGTAAAGCATGATTGAAAATAATGTAACGATAACGGCGCGCTGTCGCTGAGAATCTTGCATGGAAATCATCTGAAACTTCTTGAGCCCAACGAACCGCTATATCGCTCGGCATGTTCGCGTTTGCGCCCATGGTCCAAGCTACCATTTTTCGAGTAACGTTGGTATCAAAGTGCACAACTTGTCCCGTGCCATGCACGCCTGCGTCTGTCCGACCAGCGCACTGAACTTCAACTGGGTGATTAGCGACGACGGACAATGCTTTCTCTAGCTCTTCTTGGACACTTTTCACTTCTCTTTGGCGCTGCCAACCAAAGTAGTTTGTACCGTTGTACTCGATACCTAATGCGATTCTCATCTTAACCTTCGAACTCTAAAATGGGGCGGGAAGTATATACTCAAGTCACCTCAAGTTGCCAGCTTCACCAAGGGTGACATAAAGGTAGCATCATACTAACGGGACACAAAAAGGGTAGCAAACGCTACCCTTTTGTTTCGGTTTATCGGCCATTAATGGCGTCAATCAGGCTTTTTGCTTCGCGGCGAATATCATCCTCACCGTAAACAATCGCCTCTTCTAGTAGTTTAATCGCCCCTTGAGAATCGTTCATCTCGAGATAGATTTTAGCCAAATCCAGTTTCCCAGCCGCTTCAGCATTGCTATCTACGTCAATATCGCCGATCTCACCGATAACATCTGGAAACTCGTTCAATCCGACATCGAGCTTAAGGTCTTCTTCTTCGAACTCACCACCTTCTCTGTCGACCTGAGCCATCAATTCATCAATCGTCATAAATTGATTTTTCTTCGGGTCGAAGTCATCCAAGTCGCTTTGCTCTGCCCAGTTTTCTTGCGCGATCTCTGGCTGACTTAGTGCATCACTCGAATTCCAAACATCACGCTGGTCCTCAGGCACTTCTTCAGTAGAACTTACGTTATCAGCAGCGGGTTTAAAGCCATCCCAATCATCTCCAACATCAAGCATGGTTTCAAAATCCATACCTGCACTTGCGATGGTGTCACTGTCTAGTTTACCTTCAAATACTTCTGAGTTTGCGTCTTCCGCAAGAAGGTTAGCCATTGATGATTCATCATCCAAATTACTGAGCGGCTCACCCTCTGTCGCTGTTGGCTGCACTTTTGGGTCAGTATCAAAGCCGTTTTGCTGCGCAAATACTTCAAACAAAGCATCATGATCGTTATCGGCTTGAATAGCTGGTCTCGATGTCTCTGCTTCAACCTTAGGGCTCTCTGGCGCACCCTCGTTCATTGACGCGAGAACATCTTCCTCATTGAACTCTGGAAGATCTTGGTCGTCAAAACTTAACTCTTCATCCTCACCGGAGATTGGTTCTATATCTGCAGTCTCAGAGCTCGGTAATTCTGGCTCTTCTTCCATCGACGCCAAGGCATCTTCTTCGCTGAACTCTGGCAAATCGAGCTCATCAAAATTGAACTCTTCTTCGGACTCAGCTGGCAAGTCGGCTTCAACCTGTTCTGGCTCAACGGACTCGGACGTTTCTAACGCAGGTTCGCCAGCCATAGACGCCAGTGCATCTTCTTCACTGAACTCTGGCAAATCGAGCTCATCAAAATTGAACTCTTCTTCGGACTCAGTTGGCAAGTCGGCTTCAACTTGTTCTGGCTCAACGGACTCGGACGTTTCTAACGCAGGTTCGCCAGCCATAGACGCCAATGCGTCGTCTTCACTAAACTCAGGAAGATCCAGCTCGTCAAAATTGAACTCTTCTTCGGACTCAGCTGACAAGTCGGCTTCAACTTGTTCTGGCTTAACGGACTCGGACGTTTCTAACGTAGGTTCGCCAGCCATAGACGCCAGTGCATCTTCTTCACTGAACTCTGGCAAATCGAGCTCATCAAAATTGAACTCTTTTTCGGACTCGGTTGGTAAGTCAGCTTCGACTTGATCTGGTTTAACGGACTCGGACGTTTCTAACGCAGGTTCGCCAGCCATGGACGCCAGGGCATCTTCTTCACTGAATTCTGGAAGATCCAGCTCGTCAAAATTGAACTCTTCTTCGGACTCAGCTGGCAAGTCGGCTTCAATTTGTTCTGGTTCAACGGACTCGGACGTTTCTAACTCCGGCTCATCCGCCATAGACGCCAATGCGTCTTCTTCACTAAACTCAGGAAGATCCAGCTCATCAAAATTGAGTTCATCTTCTGAATCGTTGGTCGACTCAGTTTCCGGCTCCAATTCAGGTTCATCCAGTAGCCAATCTTCTTCTTGTGGAACACCGAATTCATTTTCTATTGTATTTGGTGTCGGTGTGAAGGCTGGAATGTCTTCCTCTTGCTCAACGTGAGGCTGTACCTCAGCATCGGACTCCACGTATGGTTCTTGTGTTGAATCAGTATCGGTAGCCTCTTGTTGTAGTGATGAAGCTTCCTCTATCTCCGTTTGTGTTTTTTCAACTTGCTGCGGTAAATCGTCTTCACTATCAAATAGAGCGTCAAGTTCAGCAGAAAAATCCGCTTTTTCTTGTTCTGTTGGCAGAAGTTCTTCACTGTCTGACTCAAATAGGTCGTCTAGCTCGCTCATTAAAGGATCATTCTCTGGTGAGAGGTCCTCTAAATCACCAAGAAATTCATCGCTGCTAAATGGCTCTGAGGCAGCCTCTGGCTCGGTTAATGGTTGATCTTCTACAGCTTGTTGCGTGTCTGGCTGGCTTTCACTTAATAAAGCGTCGATGTCCAATCCAGACTCAATGTCCTGATCTTCATGAGTTTGTTCTGACCCAACTACGGGAGATGGCTTTTCGTCGGCGTCTGGCTCACCAAAACCAAGTGATTTCAGTAACTCTTCCTCTTCCGATTTATTCTGCTCTGGGCTCTCGTCCTCTCGAATCAGATCATCAAACGGATCTAAATCAGCTTCAGTCTCTTCATCAAGTTCAGAGGTAACATCATCAATGAGTTCGTCCAGTAAGTCTGTGCTATCTGCGTCTAACTCTTCGATCGAGTCATCACCTTCAAAACCAGAGATTGCTTCTAGCTCGTTTAGTGGATCAAACTCGTCTGTGTCATCTTCATCAAAATCAATGAGTTCATCGAGTAGCTCTGTACTGTTTTCATCTAGAACAGGACCTTCATTGGCGTCAGCTTCTCGAACTTCCGATTCACTAGCCGGTTGTTCATACTGGGCCAATAGCTTATCGATATCGTCGTCAGATGCCTCTCCTACACTAAAGTCATCATCCGAAACGGGCTGTTTTAACTCAGGCTCATCAGTATCTAAATCGAAGTCATCGTTGCCAAGTTCAGCAAACAAGTCATCAAGCATATCCTGGTCGACAGTGTCACTTGGTAACTCTTCTGACGGCTCATCGGCTGCAAGTAACTCGGCAAATGCGTCGTCTGAAAGCGAGTCTGATTTCTCATTCGCATCATCCGAAAGATCGAAGCCAGACTCATCGTCATCGAGCACTTCTAGTTCTGGAGCAACCTCATCTAAGGCTCGCTCCATTTCTTCTAAACCAAGCGCTTTTTCTTCGCCGTTGACTTGGATACCATTGTTCGATGACTCAAACTCATCCAGACCAACATCTAGGTCACCGTCATCGCCAATATCTGCAAATGGGTCATCGTCCCCTTCCAGATTGAAATCAAGTTCTTCATCGTCGAGGTTAGCAAAGACGTCTTCTTTTAAATCTGACTTCTCTTCTTGTAAAGACTGTGTGTTGATATCTTCATCTGCAAACAATTCATCATCAAGCGTGAGCTCTTCATCCAGCTCATCCGCCGCCGCTAAACCGATTGGCGCCGCAAGAGGATCAACGTTTTGCTGTTCCTGTGCAGCCACATCTTCCTCTTTCGCTTTAGAGCGTCGACCAAGAAGCATAACAACTAGCAACGCAATCAAAGCACCAGGAATTAATGCCGCAAGACCAACAAGCCAACCATTCGACAAAATTTTGTCCATGGTGCTTGGTTGCATGCGTTGTTGTTCAGCAAGGCGCTGGCGTTCTTCAGCAAGCAGCTTCTCGACTTCTGAGCGAATGCGTTCTTCGTCATTCAGCTCGCTTTTCAAAGTTTCGACTTCGCTTTGCACTTCTGACAGCATCAATCGAAGACGATGGTTCTTCTCTTCTAATGAGTCTAATTCACTTTGTGAGCCTTGAAGTTTGTCCTTTAGCGCACTGACCTGCTTTTCACCCTGCGGAGAGGTAGTTACTGGTGGCGCAGGGATGACGGGTATTGTTTTCGGAGTTGGTTTTGGCTCCGTTGCTGCCACTGTCTCTGGCTTAGCCGCAGGCTTGGGTTCTACTTTAATTTGTGGCTTTGGTTGCTCGGTGACTCGTTGTGCTGGCGTCGCTCTATTTGTCGGCTTCGGCTGTTTTAACTTAGCTTCATGCGCCTTCATAATCGCAACAGCTTGCGCTGTGGTCGCGCTTTGCACTTGCTCTAGAGAAGGTACTCGTAGCCGACTCCCTGGGATCAATTCATGAATGTTTTGGTTCTCAAACGCTTGAGGGTTAATTCGGTAAATGGCAAGAAGCGTTTGTTGAACGGTAACACCGCGTGAAGGTCGTAATTCTGAAGCGATCGACCATAGTGTTTGATTTTCACCAGTCGGACCAAAGAAACGTGACGGTTGAGTATTCGCAGGAGGAGCAGGTAATGCTCGCTCAATATCTTCAGCATAGCTCGGAGATGATTGCACTTCACCAGACGGTCCAACAAGACGAATTCCTTCGGCTTGAACCACTGATGATGTCTGAGTCGCGCTCATCAACACAAGGGCTGCTAACAAACGCTTATAATTTTGACGCATAGAAGGCTCAGTTTTGTGCTAAATACAATTTGAAATGGTGATCGGTTAAATATATCGGATATCGCATGCAAAACTATAGCGTTGAGAATAAAAAATGTGTGGCTCTCGCCATATTCGTACTAATCTCACACTATTTTGTTTCGTTCGTACAAAAAAGCCTCGCACTGTGCGAGGCTTTGAAATGAACTGTAAGCGACTTAGTAGTAATCGCGGATCAGAACTTCTGCGATTTGCACCGCGTTAGTTGCCGCGCCTTTACGCACGTTATCAGCAACAACCCACAGGTTTACGCCGCTATGATGGCTGATATCGTTACGGATACGGCCAACCATTACATGGTCTTTACCGCCCGCATCGCGAACTTGTGTAGGGAAGTCTTCACCGTGGAACACTTCGATACCGTCAGTTTGCTCAAGCAAGTTAACGACTTCTTGTGCATCGATAGGTGAACGAGTCTCAATGTGAAGTGCTTCTGCGTGACCGTAGAATACAGGAACACGTACACACGTTGGATTGACTGTGATTGATGGATCGTTAAAGATCTTCTGTGTTTCCCACACCATTTTCATTTCTTCTTTGGTGTAGCCGTTTTCCATCATTTGATCGATTTGTGGAATACAGTTAAACGCGATCTGTTGAGAGAATTGCTTCTTGTCTGCAGGCAGACCGTTTAGCAGCTTCGCCGTTTGACCTGCTAGCTCATCGATACCCGCTTTGCCTGCACCAGATACCGATTGGTAAGTTGATACGTTAATACGCTCAATACCCACCGCATCGTGAATTGGTTTTAGTGCCACCAGCATTTGGATGGTTGAACAGTTCGGGTTCGCAATGATGTTACGGTTACGAAACTCTGCAATCGCTTCTGGGTTTACTTCTGGCACAACAAGAGGAATGTCGTACTCGTAACGGAAGTGTGATGTATTGTCGATAACAATCACGCCTTCATCAGCGGCAATTGGAGCCCACTTGGCTGATAGCTCACCACCAGCAGAAAACAGTGCTATATGCGCTTGAGACCAATCAAACTCTTCTACGTTTTGAACGCGTACCGTTTTACCATTGAAGCGGTAAGTCTTGCCTTCGCTGCGCTCACTCGCGAGTAGGAAGATTTCGCCTACTGGGAATTTGCGCTCTTGAAGCACATCCAAAATTGTTTCACCGACCGCACCGGTCGCACCTAAAATGGCAACATTATATTGCTGGCTCATTGACTTACCTCAATCTGAAAACCTAGTTCTGCTAATGGAGCAAGGTTACATGTTTTGTTACCCACTAGCGTGACAGCGCTGTATTCACGGCGATCCCAGTAGTTTTTACGCATCAGGTCAAAAGCGCCTGGCTTACTGATTTCACGGCGGAAAAGAGCGTCATCTCTACGCACATCATAGATTAACTGCGTGATGTTATGCAGTGTTGCTTCGTCCCAAGCTCTGTCCAATACCAAAGTAGGAACAGGCGCGGTTGGCAGTAAATCACTGGCATGCGCACGTAATTCGTTATTTAAGAACTCACAGTAGCTGTTGAAAATCATCGTTGTACCGCGAGCTTTCCCTTCCAAGCCGTAGCCTGCAACGTGAGGGGTTGCGAATGCTAGCAGAGGCAGAAGCTCCATATCAACCTCTGGTTCAAATTCAAATACGTCGAGTGCCGCTGTAAAGCCATCATTTTTCAAAAGACGTTGCTTCAAAGCAGCGTTGTCAACGATGGGACCTCGAGCCGCGTTAATCAAAATTTGATCGCTGCGGAGACCATTTAATACCTTCTCATCAATCAAATGATGCGTTGGGTATGGGCCATCTTTGGTGATTGGCGTATGTAGTGTAATGATGTCTGAGCTTTCAATCAGTTCTGTCAACGGAGTAAAGCTACGAGGATCACCAGCCTCTTGTTTGAATGGGTCATTGATGAGAACTTTAATACCCATGCCTTTCAAACATTTCTCTAGGTAGCTACCTACTTGGCCTGCACCAATAATACCTACCGTCTTGTCAAATACCGAGAAACCTTGTTGCTGAGCGAGCACCATCATCACGCTGAACGCGTATTCCGCCACACCCACTTTGTTACACCCTGGCGCCGCAGTGAAGAAAATGCCTTTCTCTTTTAAGAGTGCTTGGTCAACATGATCCATGCCTGCCGTGGCCGTACCAACAAACTTCAGCTTGTTTGCTTTGCTGATCAGGTCAGCATTCACTTTGGTGACTGAGCGAATCATTAGGGCATCAACATCCACTAAATCATCGGCGGTCAGTGTACGACCTGGTTTTAGAATTACGTTACCGAGTTGGCTAAATAGCTCTTCAGCATACGGCATATTTTCATCAACAATAATTTTCATAGCGCCAGCGTTCTAACATCCATTTGTATGAGTTCGTTTATTCGCAAGATGCGAAACTAAAGCGATTGTGCCCTTTTCCCGAAAAATCTCAAGATATAACACCAATAAACCTCAAGGAGGTAACTCCTATAGAATCAATTGACGGGAAGCCTAAAGAAAAGCAGAAACAGAGAAAAGAAAAAGCCCGGCTAAATAGCCGGGCAAAGTTCCAGAACAAAAGGATCCTATCCCGCTCTCCATGGGATAGAGTCTGCGTCTGTTCGATCAGTGTGACTGATCAAGCTCTGGAAACTGGATTGTTGGCGTTTACAGTACTCTCGCAAGGCGCCAACAAATTCAGTTAACCTTGGTACTTTTTAATAACCAAAGTTGCGTTTGTGCCGCCAAAGCCAAAGCTGTTTGACATTACGGTCGTTAGCTCTGCATCACGTGCTTCTGTCACGATGTCCAGACCTTGTGCTGCTTCGTCCAAGTTTGAAATATTGATGCTTGGAGCAATGAAGTTTTTGTCTAGCATAAGTGTTGAGTAAATTGCTTCGTGCACGCCCGCTGCGCCGAGTGCGTGGCCAGTCATTGCTTTTGTTGCAGAGATTGCAGGGCTGTTCTCACCAAACAATTGTTGGATAGCACCAAGCTCTTTCACGTCACCAACGGGTGTCGATGTGCCGTGCGTGTTGATGTAATCCACACCATCAACGTCTTGCATCGCCATCTTCATACAACGAATTGCGCCTTCACCTGATGGCGCTACCATGTCGTAGCCATCTGATGTCGCACCGTAACCTACGATTTCACCGTAGATTTTCGCACCACGTGCCAGTGCGTGCTCTAGTTCTTCAATAACCAGCATGCCGCCGCCGCCCGAGATAACAAAACCGTCACGGTCTGCATCGTATGTACGAGATGCTTTGTCTGGCGTGTCATTGTATTTGGTTGACAGTGCGCCCATCGCATCAAACATCATAGTTTGAGACCAATCTAGCTCTTCGCCGCCACCAGCAAAAACAATATCTTGTTTGCCTAGTTGAATAAGCTCCATAGCATGGCCGATACAGTGTGCAGATGTTGCACATGCAGAGCTCATTGAGTAGTTCACGCCACGAATCTTAAATGGCGTAGCAAGACAAGCAGAAACAGTAGAAGACATAGTACGAGGAACCATGTAAGGACCAACTCGCTTTACGCCTTTGGCGCGCATCGTGTCTGTCGCTACCGTTTGATTGTATGCAGAAGCACCGCCAGAACCTGCAACGATACCGGTACGATCGTTTGAAACCTGCTCTTCTGTAAGACCAGCGTCTGCGATTGCCTGCTCCATTGATAGGTATGCATAAGCAGCCGCATCACCCATAAAGCGCATCTGCTTACGGTCGATGTGTTCCGCCGGGTTGATTTTTAGGTCACCCCATACTTGCGAACGAAGACCGTGTTCTTTGAACTGCTCAGATGCAGTGATGCCAGATTTGCCCGCTTTAAGAGACGCTAGAACTTCTTCGACGTTGTTACCGATACTTGAAACAATACCCATACCGGTGATTACGACTCGTTTCATTATGACATTCCTATAATTCAAAAATCCGCTAGATGATAACTAAGATAGTCAACAAAAGTGGTCAGCTTTCCCATAAATTCGTACAATCGCCCCATTCTTACCGCGCCAAATCACAAATTTGCACCATTATGACTTCAATAAAAAACGCAGAACTTGGTTGGAACGAAGCTGGTACTCCGGTTTCAGACCAATTTGATGATGTTTACTTCTCTAACGTAAACGGTCTTGAAGAGACACGCTACGTTTTCTTAAAACAAAATCATCTCCCAGAAAGATGGCAGGAATTTGACCAAAGACGTTTTGTCATTGGTGAAACAGGATTTGGCACGGGATTAAACTTCTTAGCAGTATGCCAGTGGTTTCGTGAGTTTCGTCGTCAGCATCCGGACGCAACATTGAAAGAGCTGCATTTTATTAGCTTTGAAAAATACCCATTAAGCAAAGCCGATTTAAAGAAGGCGCATGAAGCTTGGCCTGAGCTAGCTGAATACGCGGAAAAGTTACAAAAGCACTACCCTGCCGCTGTGCCGGAGTGTCATCGCATTGTTTTAGAAGACGGCGCAATCACACTCGACCTTTGGTTTGGTGACATTAAAGACTGCATGCCGCAAGTCCCATACAACGAACAAGGTTTGATTGATGCTTGGTTCTTAGATGGATTCGCGCCAAGCAAAAACCCAGAGATGTGGAACCAAGGCCTGTTCAACAACATGGCAAAGCTAGCCAAGCAAGATTGTACAGTTGCCACGTTTACCGCAGCAGGCTTTGTACGTCGTGGTTTGAACGAAGCTGGCTTTACAATGAAAAAGGTGAAAGGTTTCGGCACTAAGCGAGAAATGATCGCCGGCTCTATGGAGCAACGTGAAAAGCAGTCGAACCATCTCCCTTGGTTCAATCGCACAGCATCTAGCAATCTTGATTCGATTGCCATCATTGGTGGTGGTATAGCCAGCGCGGCGTTAGCGAAAACGTTGGTTCGTCGTGGCCAAAACGTCACGCTTTACTGCAAAGACACTCAACCAGCCGAAGGAGCTTCAGGCAATCGACAAGGAGCCGTTTATCCACTGCTTAATGGCCCGCACACGGGTGTTTCACGAGTGTTTGCTCCTGCATTTTTGTTCGCACGTCAGTTTGTTGAACAAGCAGCACAAGAGATCGATTTTGATCATGACTGGTGTGGCGTGACTCAGTTGATGTGGGACGACAAATCCACAGACAAACTGGAGAAAATACTTACGGGTAACTTCACACCAGAGCTCATTCACAAGCTGTCCGCCGAGGAGACTGCGAACACTATCGGGTTACCTATTGATATGGCATCTGTGCACTACCCAATGGGAGGGTGGCTGTGCCCTGCCGAGTTAACTCGTGGGTTAATTAAACAATTGGAGCAGACGTCGTTACTCTCAACGAAGTTTGAACACCATGTTGAGGCATTAGATTGGGATGAAAAGCGTCTGCTCTGGCTACTAACGGCGAGTGGTCAAACATTTGAGCACTCAACGGTTGTGATTGCGAACGGCCATGAGTTCCAGACATTGAGTCAAACCGCTTCCCTCCCAATGGGGCAGGTGAAAGGACAAGTCAGTCATGCGCCAGCAACCGAAACGCTGAGTCAGCTGAAAACGGTGTTGTGTTACGACGGTTACATGACTCCTGTTAACCCAAGTAATCAACACTTGTGTATCGGTGCAAGCTACGACCGCAGTCACCTTGACTACGAATTTGATGAAAACGCCCAAAAAGATAATGCGGAAAAGCTAGTGAAATGTGTACCAAATCAAACATGGGCAAAAGAGGTAGATATCACTGATAATCAATCTCGCCAAGGTATTCGTTGTGTTAGCCGAGATCACTTACCATTTGTCGGGAATGTGGGTGACTTTGAGACGATCAAAACGCAATACGCCAACTTACAAAATCAAAAAGCAGAAGAGGTAGAAACCATTCATCAGTACCCTAACCTATTCTGCTTCTTAGGTTTAGGATCTCGTGGACTGAGCTCTGCACCATTATTAGCTGAAGTGTTGGCCTCCCAGATCTGTGGGGACCCGCTGCCATTACCGGTTGATGTATTGACCGAACTTCACCCAAGTCGAATGTGGGTTCGTAAACTAAGAAAAGGCAAAGCCATTACCGAGCTGTAAGAGTATTCTCTCGTTTTAATTCCCGACACAGATACGTGTCGGGAATCGCTAACTCACTAAGTTGCTCGTACTGAGATTACTTCAGCAGTGCAACTGCCTGTTTCACTTGCTCTGCCACTTCTGGGTTTACAACCTTACCCGATTCCACGTCAAAATTTTCGTAGAAGCTCGGCACAGATAACGATGCCTTTACATCCGCGCCAAAAAATTGAGCAGAACCTGTCGCCGCCGCAAGAACACTTTGTGCACCACCGGGACCTGGGGAAGTTGCTAAATAAACGACAGGTTTGTTTTGAAATACATTACGCTCAATGCGCGTCGCCCAATCGAACAAGTTTTTATAAGCCGCTGGGTACGAACCGTTATGCTCTGCGAAGGAAACAACGAGAGCGTCAGCCTCCGCCAAGTCACGTAAAAACGCGACAGCCCCTTCAGCTTGACCTATTTCTTTCTCTTTGTCCTCGCTAAACATTGGCGCTTGATAATCGTTTAAGTCTAGAACATTCACTTGAGCGCCTTCGACTTGATTTGCTGCGTATGTAGCAAGTAGTTTGTTGATTGAGGTAGAGCTGGTAGATGCACCAAATGCGACAATTTTCATGGTTGTAATCCTTTGTTCACGTTTTATGCTGATCAGAATAAAAGTTGAACAGTTTCGCTACAACCACAAAAATTTTATTGAGAGGTTCGAATTTTTCGAAGTAGTAAATGACTAGGATTAAATAAAGGGAGAACGCTGCTTAGGGATTAAGCCTGAGCCTGGAGCTCTTGCCACAAATCACTGACAATCACGCGATCGGCCGGGCTTAACTCGGTACGCGAATCTTCTAAGCTGCTCTCAATGCGTGACTTCAGCTCAGCAATATCGCTAATCCCTTCTTCTTCACAAGACGCCGCGGATAAAGAGATGTGACCACGTAAATAACCACCAGCAAACAATTCATCGTCAGATGCTGTTTCAATTCGAGCATCAATCAGTTCCAGTAATTTTTCTTCAAATTCAATAATCATGGTGTATCTCTGAGGTTATTAGTGGTTATTTAACGCAAAAGTCCGACGCTTCCAGTGGCTTAGTTTGATAAAATGCGCGCAGGGCATCAGAAAGCATTTTCACTCGCAAAGGCAAGCCAACGTCCAAAATACCTAGCACTTCTTTATGCACTTTTTTCATAAAGCCGAGCCTATCTGGTTCAAAATCGCCGTGTAGATTGTCACAACTCACCGTAAAAGGGAAGCCAGCGCTTTGTGCCAGAATCCATTCATAAGCTTGAGGTCGCACTTCAACTTTCTCAAACTCCGCTTGAACTTCTGCTGTTCGCCCATCGGGTTCATACCAATAGCCAAAATCTTCCAGCAAACGACGCTCTGGACCAGCCACACACCAATGCGAGATCTCGTGTAAAGCAGAGGCGTAAAAACCCCGAGCAAAAATAATCCGATGATGAGGGTGTTCATCATCAGCAGGAAGATAAATAGGCTCATCACCACCTAACTCTAATTTCGTATTAAATTGTTCTAAAAAGGTGTCATTAAAAATGGTGATTAAGTCTTGGTATTCGTGGGTCATCGTCGAGTTTGTACTTCAGTTTGACATGCGCTGCATATTGTCGCTGTTTTTAGTTATGAGGTAAAGGCACCCCCACATTTTTGGTTATTAGTTGAATTTATCTGAAGGTCGCTTTCTCCATACAATTTCTCATTCGTCAGCGTACTTATTTACCACTACACTCTCGCCTTATTTTGATGCCGTTCAAACCGCTATTTTTAAGCCGTTTGATTACAAGCATGTTGCTGGTTTTAATCACTTTTTAAGAGAGATAGAACCGTTTGTAAGTGTTGTTACTTCGCCTACGCTGATTCTCGTAGAACGTAGTGACTTTTTACGTTGAGTGTTTCCCTATGTTGCTAAGTGTGTTGTATATCATTGGTATCACGGCAGAAGCCATGACAGGTGCGTTAAGTGCTGGTAGAAGAAAGATGGACTGGTTTGGTGTTATGTTGGTGGCCAGCGCAACGGCCATTGGTGGTGGCACCGTACGTGACATTCTATTAGGCCACTACCCTCTTGGTTGGGTAAAAAACCCAGAGTTCCTTGCAATTACGTGTGTTGCAGGTGTGCTAACAACAGGTTTAGCGAAATGGGTGATTAAGCTGAAAGGTCTGTTCATTCGCCTCGATGCATTAGGTTTAATCGTGTTTAGTATCATCGGAACAAAAATTGCGATGGGCATGGGCTTGCACCCTGGTATTTGTATGGTTTCAGCGTTAGTAACTGGTGTATTCGGTGGGCTACTTCGCGACTTAATCTGTCGCCAAACACCATTGGTACTGCATGAAGAGCTTTACGCTTCTGTCGCTCTTATCGCATCAGGAATGTACTTAGCGCTATTAGAATTCAATGTTCCCGATGTCACTGCCACTATTATTACACTGGTTACTGGTTACATGTTGCGTATGGCTGCGGTACGCTTTAAGTGGCGTCTGCCTTCTTTCCATTTGGAAACCGAAGGCTCGATTCATTAAGCAAAAACTACTTAAACAAAAAAGGTTGCCTGATAAAATTGTGCCACCCGCGATTCAGTGAGTGGCATAATTTTATATTCAGTCATCCTGAACAGCGACGAAGGAGCATGATTCAGGATCTATTATCCGAGCACTCTGTTGTCAGAGATGTTTCTTTCTCTTTTCATCGTGCTGAAATTAGATTCCTAGTCTCGCTATAGCTCGCTGGAATGACACAAAGCTCTTAAATCTTCGGTGTTTCAGTTGTTACGCCATGGTTTTGACCACGGTGGCGTAGTAAATGATCCATCACCACAATAGCCAGCATCGCTTCTGCGATAGGCACAGCACGAATACCCACACATGGGTCATGACGACCTTTGGTGATCAACTGAGTTGGTTCACCTTCTTTTGTGATGGTCTCACCCGGCACAGTGATACTTGATGTTGGCTTAAGCGCAATGTTTGCGACAATGTCTTGACCAGTCGAGATACCACCAAGAATGCCACCCGCATGATTACTACCAAAACCTTCAGGAGCAAGCGTATCACGGTGCTGACTGCCTTTTTGGTTTACCACCTCGAAACCGTCTCCGATTTCTACGCCTTTCACCGCGTTGATGCTCATTAGTGCGTGCGCGATGTCTGCATCCAGACGGTCAAATACGGGTTCCCCGAGACCAACAGGCACGTTAGTTGCCACAACCTGGATTTTTGCGCCAATAGAGTCGCCTTCTTTTTTCAGGTCACGGATAAGTTGGTCAAACGCTTCTACTTTGTCAGCATCAGGGCAGAAGAATGCATTGTTCTCGATTTCGCTCCAATCTACCTTGTCGATAGATACATCACCCATTTGTGACAAGTAAGCACGAATCTCAACACCAAACTCATCTTTTAAGTATTTCTTCGCGATTGCACCAGCCGCCACACGCATTGCGGTTTCACGAGCTGAAGAACGGCCGCCACCGCGATAGTCGCGGATGCCGTATTTTTGGTGGTAAGTGTAATCAGCATGACCCGGTCTGAACTTATCTTTGATGTCAGAGTAGTCTTTTGAGCGCTGATCGGTGTTTTCAATTAGCAAACCGATCGATGTGCCCGTGGTTTTGCCTTCAAAAACGCCAGAAAGAATTTTAACTTCATCCGGTTCACGACGTTGTGTGGTGTAACGTGATGTGCCTGGACGACGGCGGTCGAGATCGATTTGTAGATCTGCTTCTGTAATTTCCAACCCCGGAGGACATCCGTCTACGATACATCCCAGTGCGATACCGTGACTTTCCCCGAATGTCGTCACTCGGAAATGTTGTCCGATACTGTTTCCTGCCATTACTTCCTCAAGTTTTTATCGCCACGCTCTCTCAAAACAGAGCATAGCTGCTTTCCAATTCTTCGTGGATTCATAGTGGCTTTATTACGTTTTGATGTAAAGAGTTAATATCGGCGAGGTATGCATAAAAAAACACCGAGCATAAAGCTCGGTGTTTTGATGTTTAGTGCAAGACTCTATTAGTCTTTGTACAGTTTAAACTCTTCTGCACACTCAACCAGCTGGTCACGCGTTAGCATAAATACGCCATGACCGCCGTTCTCGAACTCAATCCAAGTAAATGGAATCTCTGGATACTGTTCCATCATATGAATCATTGAGTTTCCGACTTCACAAATAAGAATGCCGTTATCTGTTAGATAATCTGGCGCGTTAGCAAGAATACGACGCACTAGTTTTAGACCATCCGTACCCGCGGCTAAACCAAGCTCAGGCTCATGCGTGAACTCATCTGGCAGGCTGTTCATGTCTTCTTCATCCACATATGGTGGGTTGGACACGATTAGATTGTATTTCTCTTTTGGAAGATCACGGAACAAATCAGAGCGAATTGGGAACACTTGCTGCTCCATACCGTGATCTTGTACGTTTTGCTCAGCCACTTGTAGAGCATCTGTAGAGATGTCGATCGCATCCACTTCTGCTTCAGGGAAAGCGTGCGCACAAGCAATCGCAATACAACCAGAACCCGTACATAGGTCCATGATGCGCGTAGGTTCTTCCACCAACCAAGGTTGGAATTCCGCTTGAATCAATTCGCCGATAGGAGAGCGTGGCACAAGTACACGCTCATCAACGAAGAACTCAAGACCGCAGAACCATGCTTTGTTTGTTAGGTATGCTGTTGGCGTACGCTCGTTGATGCGTTTTACTACGCGCTCAACAATACGCAGACGCTCGCTTGTCGTTAGGCGAGAGTTCAATACGTGCGGAGGCACATCAATCGGCAAGTATAAGGTTGGCAGGATAAGCTGAACAGCTTCATCCCACGCATTATCAGTACCATGACCGTAAAACAGGTTCGCTGCATTAAAGCGGCTTACCGTCCAACGAATCATATCTTGAAGGGTATGCAGTTCCGATACCGCTTCTTCTACAAAAATCTTATCCAAAATTGCCTCCGAAAAGCGCTACAATACTGCCAATAAAGTTTATTAATGAAATTGTTTACCTAATGAGCAAAAAAGACACCGAGAACGATGACGATTTCGCCTTGTTTCAGGAAGCAGTACAGGGCGTAAAAAAGTTGCGACAGGATACCATAATCCAGCAACCAAAAAAAAATACTAAGCAAAAAGAAATCAAGCGCTCCAACCGTGAAGCGAGTGACTCTGAATTTTACTTTTCAGACGAGTTTGTCCCTCTATTAAACGATGAAGGTCCAACTCGTTATGCACGTGACGACGTCTCCACTTATGAAGTCAAACGTCTACGTCGTGGCGTGTATGTACCGGACGTGTTCCTCGATATGCACGGCATGACACAGCAAGAAGCAAAACGCGAGCTTGGTGCGATGATAGCCTATTGCATCAAAAACGAGATTCATTGTGCGTGTGTGCAACATGGTATTGGGAAACACATCCTGAAACAGAAAGCCCCACTTTGGTTAGCACAGCATCCTGACGTTATGGCTTTTCACCAAGCGCCACTAGAATTTGGTGGTGATGGTGCGTTGTTAGTGTTGCTTTCTATTCCTGAAAAGTAACAGGCTTGCTGTAGACACGACGAAACGAAAAGGCAGGGATCTCCTGCCTTTCTTATTCTGTCTCTAATTTGCAAACGCTTATTTTGGTTTAGACACTTATGGCGTAATATGCCAAAGCACTTCACCATTTTGTGTTTGTAAATCATATTCAATGCACACTAGCCCTGATGTAGGAAACATCGGTGGTGTCATGTCTTTTACAAACTCTGAAGTCAGATAACCGACCAAAGGCAAATGCGATACGAACAAAAGCGAGTCCAATTGTTCGACTTCGATTAATGCACTTGCGAAATCGAAGACATGCTCGGACTGGCCATAAGGTGTAATATCTTCACAAGTTTCAATGCTTTTTGCAGAGAAATACGCACTGATCTCTTGCCAAGTTTGTTGAGCTCTAATGTACGGACTCACCAACACTTTATCGAATTGCGCAAAACCCTGTTCTTTACAGGCTCTCGCAACCGCTTCTGATTCGACTCTGCCTCTTGGGGTCAATTGTCGTGCTGCGTCTGAATCTGCAAAATGCTCGGCTTCACCGTGACGCATGATGAATATTTTCATGTTATTTCCTAGGGATAGCTAACGCTACCAAAAGGTTGACTGCTATCTTTATTAGATAGACGGGGCTAACTTTAACAATGACGAAACAAAAATACTGATATAATTATCTGTTCATTATACCAATTCGCTTGTTAAAGATAGCGACTTTCTTAACAATCTATTAAAAGAATGTACTCAGTTCATCACACTATTTAACTGTGCAATGAGTTCAGAGCATTCACTCAAACAGTTCTTCCCCATACGCAAACGCGATGGGCCTGTGCAGAAGTCTACGAATAACAAAAATACGGCAAGCAGTATTTGTCGAAACGCAAACTTTGCGCCCCCCGCGAGGGGAGCCTAAATTACTGTAATGCGAAATCTGGAGACGCATCGTGCATCTAAGTCCTAACGATTCAAATCAATACCGCTACATTACCTTGAGCAATGAACTGCGTGTACTGCTGATTCATTCCGATACAGCTCAACAGTCGGCAGCTGCTCTGGCAGTGAACGTTGGACACTTCGACGACCCAAACGATCGCCAAGGTCTGGCACACTATTTAGAACACATGCTTTTTTTGGGTACGGAAAAATACCCTAAAGTGGGCGAGTTTCAAAGCTATATTAGCCAACACGGTGGAACAAACAACGCTTGGACTGGTACAGAGCACACTTGTTTCTTTTTCAATATTGCTCCAAATGCCTTTGAAAGTGCCTTAGATCGATTTAGCCAATTTTTTACCGCACCTTTGTTTAACGAAGAAGCATTAGACAAAGAACGCCAGGCTGTCGACTCCGAATACAAGCTCAAACTCAATGATGATTCTCGTCGCCTGTATCAAGTTAACAAAGAAGTCATCAATCCAGAGCACCCGTTTTCAAAATTCTCTGTCGGAAACTTAGATACTCTTGGCGACCGAGATGGTAAATCCATCCGCGACGAAATTGTGGAGTTTCACCACTCTCAGTATTCCGCCGATTTGATGACACTGACTCTATTTGGGCCACAGTCGCTCGATGAACAGCAAGCTTGGGTAGAAACCATGTTTGCCGACATCCCAAATCACCACCTTCGTGGAAAATCGATTGATGTACCGATAGGCACTGAGGAAAGCACGGGCATTTTGGTTCAAGTCGAGCCGCTCAAAGAGTTCCGTAAACTGATTCTCACATTCCCCATGCCGGGAATGGATGCGCATTATAGCGTGAAGCCACTCTCCTACTTTGCTCACCTGTTGGGTTATGAAGGAGAAGGCAGTTTGATGCTTCAACTCAAAGAAAAAGGCTGGATTACCTCTCTCTCAGCGGGCGGCGGCGCGAGTGGCAGTAACTACCGAGACTTTACCGTAAGCTGCACCCTGACGCCAAACGGCTTAGATCATGTTGATGATATCGTTCAAGCTGTTTTTCAATACCTCTCGATGATCAAACAAGACGGGTTAGATGAATGGCGCTATCTCGAAAAACAAGCGGTATTAGAATCGGCTTTCCGCTTCCAAGAGCCATCGCGCCCAATGGATCTCGTCAGCCATCTGGTGATCAACATGCAGCACTATCAACCGGAAGACACGGTTTATGGTGACTACAAAATGGCGGGCTACGATGAGGAGTTACAGCGTTCATTGCTGCGATACTTAACCATCGATAATGTACGCGTCACTTTGATTGCTAAAGGCCTGGAATACAACCGTACTGCCGAATGGTACTTTACCCCGTACTCCGTCACACCTTTTAGTGAGGACCAACGTCGTTTCTATCAACAAATCGACCCAAGCTGGCAATTCGTCTTACCGAAAAAGAACCCTTATATTTGCTACGACCTCGACCCCATGCCACTCGAAAATGGTGATTCGCTGCCAGAGTTGATTGAGGATCTCGAAGGGTTTCGGCTGTGGCATTTGCAAGATGACGAATTTCGCGTGCCTAAAGGTGTCGTTTATGTCGCTATCGACAGCTCTCATGCCGTTGCATCACCAAAGAACATCGTCAAAACGCGCTTATGTGTAGAGATGTTCCTCGATTCGCTAGCAAAAGAAACCTATCAAGCAGAAATCGCAGGGATGGGTTACAACATGTACGCTCACCAAGGTGGCGTGACCTTAACCCTCTCTGGGTTCAGTCAAAAGCTGCCTCAGTTGCTGGAAATGATTCTGCACCGTTTTGCTTCTCGAGATTTCAGCCCTGCTCGCTTTGAAACCATCAAACAACAACTGTTACGAAACTGGAGAAATGCTTCACAAGATCGCCCTATTTCTCAGCTGTTTAACGCACTTACTGGGTTACTTCAACCCAATAACCCGCCTTTCGCAACCTTAGTCGAAGCGCTAGAAGAAATCGAAGTCGATGAACTCTCGGTATTCGTAGAATCCATTCTTGCAGAACTGCACGTCGAAATGTTTGTCTACGGAGACTGGCAACGCCAGCAAGCCCATGACATGGCAACGACCTTAAAGGATGCTCTAAGAGTGAACGAGCAACGTTATGAAGAAGCACTTCGTCCGCTCATTATGCTAGGTAAAAATGGCAGTTTTCAACGTGAGGTGCATTGTAATCAGCAAGATTCCGCAGTCGTTATTTACCACCAGTGCGAGGATATTGAGCCTCGCAGTATCGCGCTATACTCATTGGCCAATCACCTTATGTCGGCAACGTTTTTCCACGAAATCCGTACCAAGCAGCAATTAGGTTACATGGTAGGCACTGGCAATATGCCGCTAAATCGTCACCCTGGTATTGTACTGTATGTGCAGTCACCTAATGCAGCACCTGCCGAGCTGGTTACCTCAATCGACGAGTTTTTAAATGCCTTTTATATGGTGCTGTTAGAGCTAAACGATTACCAATGGCACAGCAGTAAGCGCGGCTTGTGGAACCAAATAGCAACGCCTGACACCACTCTTCGAGGACGAGCTCAACGTCTTTGGGTTGCAATAGGAAACAAAGACACTGAGTTTAACCAACGTGACAAGGTACTTACGGAGTTGAAGAAGCTGACGCGCGCAGACATGATTCGCTTCGTTGTGAACGAATTGAAACCTCGTACTGCAAATCGTTTGATCATGCACTCTCAAGGTCAAGCGCATTCGGAGGCTCCGCGCATCCATCTAGGACAAGAAATAGGATCGATTGAAGAGTTCCAACTTCGGCCAAAAGATTGCGGCTTGGGGTGATCTAGTTGCTCAGAAATAAAATTGTCGATTACTAGAATGTACCTACAAACCCATGAGGTTGTCGGTCTCATAGATTGAATCGGCACCATAATTGGCAGAAAATTGAAATTACGCCATTGCGGCTTATCTCTAATTACCGCACTAAAAATAACTTAATGAGGTAATCATGAAAAAAGCACTTTTACTAGTGGCTCTTATACTGCCATTGGCATCTGCTTACGCTGAAATCTCAGTCAAAGGCGATGGCTTCGAATTAAGTGACGACTGTGTGCGCCTTAGCGGAGACAATGTATCCATCAAATCAGATGATTGCTCTTCAAAGCAGTGGAATGATAAAGACAAAAAAGGTAACAGCAGCGTTCACGGGGACGACAACCCAGGTAAAGGCCACAATAAAGATAAGAAAGACAAGAAGAAGTAACCATTTCTTCTTTATGAAAAAGGCTTGCCACTGGCAAGCCTTTTTCTCTACCGAAGCAACGTTTAATAGAACGTTGTCCCTTCACCAGCTCGAGTAAGCAAACCATCACATGGCGCGTAACGATCGCCATACTTCGATGCAAACTCATTCATTTTCTCTACGAGCTCTTTAATGCCAAATTGGTCCATGTAACGGAACGGACCACCCAAGAACGGTGGGAAACCAATACCAAATATCGCGCCAATATCACCGTCACGTGGCGAGCGAATGATGCCATCATCCAAACAACGTACCGCTTCATTCAGCATTGGCAGCACACAGCGCAACGCAATATCGTTATCGCTTAGCTTAGATTCAGGGTCGAGCTTAAGCAGTTTGTAAATCGATTTGTCGACATCTTTCTTCTTGCCCTTGTAAGTGTAAAAGCCCTTACCACTCTTGCGTCCTTTACGTCCATCATTTAACAAGATATCAAACACATCCGGGCCTTTGAATCGGTCACCTAACTCATTAACCAGAATCGGCATAATTTTCGCGCCAATGTCGACACCGACTTCATCCAGTAAGGTAATCGGGCCGACAGGGAAACCAAAGTCAAGCAACGCCGTATCAATCTTTTCGATCGGTTCGTTAGCCAACAAAATATGCGCCGCTTCGTTCATGTATGGAGCAAGAATGCGGTTCACGTAAAAGCCCGCTTTGTCTTTCACTACGATCGGGGTTTTACCTTGCTTCTTAGCAAGTGCAACAACTGTTGAAACGGTTTCATCTGACGTCGTTTCATGCGGAATCACTTCCACCAAAGGCATTTTTTCTACTGGGCTGAAGTAATGCAAACCAACTACGTTTTCTGGACGCTCTGCTTTTTCTGCAATTTTGTGGATAGGCAACGAAGAAGTATTGGTCGCAAAGATAGTTTCTGTCTTAGCGTTTGCTTCAATGTCCGCCACCATTTTTTGCTTAAGATCTAAGTCTTCAAAAACGGCTTCAATTACGACATCAATATGATTAAAACTGGTAAAATCGACACCACCAGACAGTTGCAGCATTTTCGCTTGCAGATCGGCCTTGGATAGAATGCGACGTTTGCGCTGTTTCTCAAATAACTTGTAGTTGTAGTTGAGCGCATTTAAAACGCCATCGTTGCTAACGTCTTTGATGCGAACAGGTACTTTTGCTTTTGCAACAGACACATGGCTGATTCCGGCGCCCATCAGACCACCACCAAGCACACCAACTTTATGAACTGGTGCTGGTTTCGCATCCGTGCCATTTTCTTTCTTCATTTCTGTTGTGGCAAAGAAGATCGAACGGAGCGCTTTTGACTCTGAGCTCATCACAAGCTCACCGAAGCGCTTCGCTTCAAGTTCTTGACCTTTAGCGAAGCCTTTCTCTAAGCCATGTTGAATAACTTCTAGAATTGCAACCGTTGCTGGATAGTTACCGCGAGTTTTTTGATTCGTTTTCTTCGCAGCTTGCTCAAATACAAACTTGCGCCCTAGCCCGCTACCAGACATCACCTTTTCTTTCGTCGATAGCTTTTTCGTGCCCTTGTTTTTACCTTTGTCGATAAACTGTTTTGCTACGTCGAGCAAAATGGTGTCAGGCACACAGGCGTCCACAACGCCCAATTTTTTAGCTTTCTTCGCACGAAGTTGTTTACCCGTCAGGATCAAGTCCAACGACGGTAACAGGCCAATCAAACGTGGCAGACGCTGAGTACCACCAGAACCTGGCAATAAACCAAGTTGTACTTCTGGCAGACCTAAACGCGTTTTGTCAGAATCCGTACAAACACGATAATCACATGCAAGAGCCAGTTCTAAACCACCGCCCAAACATGGGCCATGAATAGCCGCAACGACAGGATAAGGTAAGTCCGATAGCTGCTGGAACAACTCCTGACCTTGCCTTGCTAAGGCTTCCGCTTCACTTGCTGTGGTGCATGCTTCTAGCATTCGAACATCAGCACCCGCAACAAAATTGTCCGGTTTGAGGGAGTGGATGATCATCCCTTTAATACCACTGGAGTCTTTTAGCTGAGCAAAAATTTCTTTCATTTCGTCAGCAAAAGCCGCCTGCAGCGTATTCATTTTTTCATTAGGAACATCAATTGCTAACCAAGCAATATTTTGCTCATCAACCTTTAGACTAAATGCTTTTTGCTCGCTCATTACTCAACCTCCAGAATCATTGCCGCACCAAGACCACCAGCAGCACATGCGGTATTCAATGCAATACCACCGCCACGGCGTTTTAGCTCTCGTAGGGTTTGCGTCATCATACGCGCACCAGTCGCAGCAAATGGGTGACCATAAGCAATTGATCCGCCAAGCACGTTGAACTTATCCATGTCAATTTCACCAATCGCTTTTGAGCGACCAAGGTTTTCTTGAGCAAACTTATCGGAAGCAAACATCTTCACATTCGCCAATGCTTGAGCAGCAAAGGCCTCGTGCATGTCGATCAACGTCAGGTCTGACAATTCCAAGCCTGTATTTTCAAGCACTTTCGCTGTAGCATAAGTCGGCCCCATCAGCATGTCCTTTTCCACGCCGATAGCAGAGAATGCATAACCTCGGATGTAACCAAGAATCTCCATTCCGAGCTCTTTCGCTTTACCTTCTCGCATCAACATCACTGCCGCACCACCATCAGTCAATGGCGTACTGTTCGCAGCCGTAACACTGCCATACTGACGATCAAACGCAGGTCGCAATTTCGCGTATCCCTCAACCGTTGAGTCATGACGAATATTGTTATCTTCCGAAATCCACTTTTTGTATGGTTCAGGGAAAGCCGTCATCACTTCATCTTGGATTTTTCCTTCTTTCCAAGCTTGAGAAGCCAGCGTATGAGAACGATGTGCAAGCGCATCCTGTTCTGCGCGAGAAATACCATGTGTTTTAGCCATTTGCTCTGCAGTTTGTCCCATGGATAAACCCGTAGAGTACTCTGCTACTGCTGGTGGCACTGGCATCAGGTCTTTAAAGCTCAAGTTTTTGAGGATACTAAGCTTCTGACCCATTGTTTTTGTCTTACTAAGAGCAAGCAGATTAGCGGCCAGTTTCTTTGATACGCCAATAGGCAGGACGGAAGAAGAGTCTGCACCGCCAGCAATACCAATATCGATGGTTCCCGCCATGATGCTTTCTGCGACATTAACCGCCGCTTGAAAACTCGTCGCACACGCTCGAGTCACACTGTAAGCATCAGTATGGATGTTCATACCGGTGCCTAACACGATTTCTCGTGCGATGTTTGGCGCTTCAGGCATTTGTACTACTTGTCCAAATACCACTTGTTCGATTAGCTTCGGATCAATATCTGTTCGAGCAAGCATTTCGCTTACTACCATTTTCCCTAAATCGACCGCTGGCACTTGGCTAAATTCCGTGCTTTGACGAGCAAAGGGAGTTCGAAGCCCCGCGACAATAGCGACACGCTCACCATTGCGTGTTTTTACTTCCTGCTTGCCCATTGTTTCTCCTTAAATACAAGAGGTCTGACCTGATGCATTGTAATGAATTTGTTAAATTTATCAAACGTGCGTTTAAATAAACGTGAAGCAAGTAGTTCAATTACTCTACTTCTTTGATTATTATGCGATTACTAATGGTTAACTATAGAGAGTTAAAACGGTAAGAGGTATACGGAAAGTAAAATCGAAGCAAAAAAAAACCACACATAACTGTGTGGTCGGAATATCTATAAAACAATTAACTTACGCCAATTGAAAAGTAATCAGTTTCCTGATTAGGAGAAAGTAAAGTCAGCCTTCAAAAGGAAGTGTCATCTTGCTCAACATGTTAGTCGCAATGACTAACGAGATGACAAGGTGTACTATAACCCCTTCACTGCTTGATATTTTGAAATAGATCAATTTTATAGTGATTTTACGAGTTTTAAGCTCACCTAGAGCGATTATTGATTCAAAACAATTCAAGAATCCACCATCAGAAGTCCCTTTTAATGCTCCATCGAGTGAACTTATCCAAGCCATTGATTACTAATGATGATATTGTTAACAATATATATCAATTCGTGTTCGATGATATCTGACATTTGCGTATACACTTTTAGGTAACCACATGGCTTATTGTGTCTAAGGGGTTGCATGACAAATCCTGCAACCAAAACCGCTAAGCGATGAAACAAGTAAAGTCATGCTCAGAACAAGTAAGAAACTCACAGAGCGAGGATGGAGGCTCCTGTGGCCATATTAAAAATGTTTGGAAAGAAAAATTCCAACAGTCCGGTCAACTCTGATATGGACAAGCAAAGAAAATACGAAGCGCTCGTCCGAGGGTATCATCGTGACTTGTACCGCTACGCATATTGGTTGTGCAAAGATAAAGCGGTCGCGGAAGATCTAGTTCAGGAAACCTGTCTTAGAGCTTGGAAGTCACTCGATAGCCTCCAAGACGAAAAAGCTGCCAAGTCTTGGCTCATCACAATATTGAGACGAGAAAATGCGCGCCGCTTCGAACGTAAACAATTTGATTTAGTTGATATCGATGATTACGGCAATGATGCTAAAGTCAGCGATGACCCACATCATCAGCAAGAATGGCTGCAGGCACAGATCATGAAGCTCGATGTTGAATACCGTGAGCCTTTATTTCTCCAAGTTGTCGGTGGTTTCAGTGGAGAAGAAATTGGCGACATTCTTGATTTAAATAAAAACACAGTGATGACTCGACTATTTCGCGCTCGTAATCAACTTAAAGAGATGTTGGATTCTCAAGATACCAAGAGAGGACAAAAGAATGGATGATTTAGAATTTCGTCGTCGTATTTTGTCGGATCCAAAACAAAAGGATGAAGAGATTCTGCAAGCTTTAGCTGGTAGCGACGCCAACAATAAGTTTGTTGATGACGTTTTGGATCTCGATGTAAAAATTAAACAAGCCATGAATGTGGATGTACCCGAAGATCTCGCAGATAAGATTTTATTTAGCCAGACGTCGAGTGCACTTGATGAAGAGAAGGTCGTCAGACCAAACTTTGTCCGCAAAGCAATGGCACTTGCCGCTTCTATTGCGTTCACCGCAGGGTTATTAGTTGGTCAAGTAAACTGGGGAAATGTTTTGGTGTCTCCAGCACAAGCCAGTTTAGCGGATACCGCGATGAAACACGTAATTCATGAAGAACCGTTTGTTCGTCATCTTGATGAGGATGTACCGAGCTCGCAAATTAATGCGAAAATGTCGCCATTTCATTACCAGTTTAGTGAAAACTTTCCATATCACGTTTACTACCTAAACCACTGCGGTTTTGGTGAATCCAATGCGGTGCATATGGTGTTCCAAGGTCCAAAAGGTAAAGTAACGTTATTTATTACTGGTATTCCAAGCGAACAAAGTACCGACTTTAATAAGGATGGCATGACCGGAATCGTTCAGCCCGTTGGGAGTTCAAGCCTGATTTTAGTCGGGGAAGAAGGTGAAAATATTGATGCTATCGCTACGACTCTTGCATCAATGATTAAGCCGATGTAACAACTTCGACGATTTCCAGCCTTCAAAAGGTTAAATGCCGCTAAATGATCTTATTTAGCGGCATTTTTGTATAAATAGAACGCAAAACATTCACCATCGCTATACCATTTAGAGCTTAAACTCTAAATTATGCATTTTAAGTGCAATTTCCCGTCTTTTAGACATCATTTCTGCAATTTTTATTCAATTTTATCCAATGGTCGGATTTGTCCAAGCAATTATTGATACTACTATCTGCGCCACTGAGCAAAAGCTCAATTTATCGTCCAAAGAGACGAATCTAATAAGGAAAAACAAATGACTCAGAACACGCGTCTGTTTAAAAAGACTCTCCTAGCAGTAACGGTAGCTTTTGCCTCAGGTCAATCGATGGCAGCGGGTTTCCAAATCAACGCTCAATCAGCAACTGGCATCGGCCGTGCATTTGCTGGTGATGCAGTAATCGCAGATAATGCAGCAGTAATGGCTCGTAACCCAGCAGCAATGGCTCTGTTTGATAAAATGGAACTTTCGCTAGGTTTCGAAAGCATTACTTCAATGATTGAAGTGAAAGATGCGAAATATTGTGGTTCAACGTGCCAAGTAGCACCAACACTGTTCAAGCCTGTCGACTCAAACTATGACGACGCTGGCGATACTTCTATTGCACCGAACATTCATCTAATCGTTCCTGTAAATGACAAGTTTGCATGGGGCGTAAACGCATACTCTAATTTCGGTACTAAAACAGAATTCGACAATAGCTTTGCGGCAAAAGAATATGGCGGCTTAACTGATGTTAAGAGCGTAAACTTTGGCCTTGCAGGTTCTTACCGTCTCAATGAACAATGGAGCTTTGGTGCTGGTTTAGATTTAATCTACGGCCAAGGTACAATGAAGCGTGAACATGCTGCAATAGGCACACTCGTCGATGTAGACGAAGCTGATGGTTGGGCTGTAGGTTTCAATGTTGGTACTGTGTACGAGCTAGATGAAAACAATCGATTTGGTCTTGCATACCGTCATAGTCCAGAAATGGAAGCAAAAGACGATAAAGGTCAAAAAATCACACTACCTTTACCAGATATGGCCGAGTTCTCCGGCTTCCACAAAATTCAAGACACTAAGTTTGCTGTACACTACAGCATCCAATACATTGGCTGGGAAACTTTCGATCAAATTGAATTCTCTAACTTAAAAGGCTCTCCTCTTGGCTCATCGTACGATAAACAGTACCAGTGGCAAGATGGTTGGCACTACTCGATTGGTGGTACATATTACCTAAGTAATAACTGGACACTTCGTGCTGGTTACATGTACGACACGAGCGCCCAAGCTGACTTAACGTCTGTTTCCGTTCCTGACTCAGATCGCCAATGGTTCTCTACCGGCTTTACTTATCACATTGATAGTAAATCAAATGTCGACTTTGGCTTTACGTACCTAATGGGTAAAGATGTTGAGGTAAATGAATCAACACCTAACCCAATGTACAACCCAAGTGACGCTCAAAGCCCTCAAAATATCTCGAGCTTGTCAGCAACAACACGCGCTGATGCAATTCTATTCGGCTTACAATACAGCCGTAGCTTCTAAACGCTTCGCTGTTAGTTAGTAGAAAAATACTTTATATAAAAGGCTGGATTTCCAGCCTTTTTTCATATCTGCGATTTATTGCTCACTCAATTTGAGTGAACACGTGTATCTAAATCTCACAATTAGGACGCACAGCTGTTCGCTGAATTCCGTTTACAAGCCTTTCACAGTTAGATAATTAAACCACCCAATCAACACTTGAGAGCATAATATTCCAAATGACTACTTATGCTGGATTTTCATTTCTAAAGTAAAAACTCTACCTTTAAACTTTCGTCCCACGTTATAAACAAATCAGCGAACATTCGAATGAAAACCAACAAGACTCTTCTATCAACAGCAGTGGCATTAAGCCTACTTGGCACAACGGGCATGGCTAACGCAGCAGGTTTCCAACTTGCTGAATATTCTGCAACAGGCCTAGGTCGAGCATATGCTGGTGAAGCAGCAATGGCTGACAACGCAAGTGCACAATGGCGTAACCCAGCAATGCTAACTTATTTGGAAGGCACTCAAGTGTCCGTTGGTGCAATCTATGTGAACCCAAATATTGATATTGAAGGTGATGTAAACTTCCACGGTAGCACTTCTTCTGCATCTTCAGATGACTTCGCACATGATGCAATCATTCCAAACTTCTACCTATCACACCAATATAATGAGAAATTCGCAATTGGTTTGGCATTTGGCACCAACTACGGCATGGAAACCGATTTAGGTAAAGGCTTTGGTGCCTCGCACTTCGGTAACGAAGCAAGCGTAACGACAATGGAAGCGAACTTGAACACAGCTTACAAAGTCAATGAATCAATCAGCGTTGGTGGTGGTATCCGTTACATCATCGGCGAAGGCAGCTTTGGCGCAGCAGCTCCTAAGAATAACGTTGTAGGGTTAAACCCTGAAACTAATCAACCAATCAGTGTTCCTCAAGGTACCGCTCTAAAATACATGGAAGGTGACGATACCGCTTGGGGCTGGCAAGTTGGTACAGCATGGCAGATCAATGAAAATAACCGTATCGGCTTCGCGTACAAATCTGAAGTTGAACTGAAGCTTGAAGGCCATGCTGAAGGTCTTGGTTTTGGCTTCGGTACTTCTGAACGCGACAACGGCTACATGTATCTAAACCTGCCTGCAACGGCTGAGTTGGCAAGCTTCCACCAAGTAACAGACCAATTTGCGTTACACGCAAGCGTTAACTGGACGGATTGGAGCTCTTTCGAGAAATTGGAAGCACGTCTAAATACTGCTGGCACGCATATGGTTAAAGTAGAAAACTGGGAAGACAACTATCGCTTTGCTGTTGGTGCTACTTACCAGCTTGATCCTAAGCTAGCGCTACGCACTGGTATTGCATACGATACTTCAGCGGTAAGCGACAAAAACCGCACGATTACTATTCCAGAAACTGACCGTACTTGGCTAAGTATTGGCGCAACGTACGATTGGACGAAAGACTTCAGCCTAGACGCTGGCTTCACCTATATTTTTGCGAAAGACGCACCAATCGTTGAGTCTCGTGGTTACAAGTCAGACGACACTGCAGAACAAGTCGGCGGCCAATTTGTAGGCGAAACTACGGGTAATGTTTGGCTAATCGGTGTTCAAGCAAACTACCGTTTCTAACCAAGCGGCAAAATACAAAAAAGGCTTAGTATCAGCTAAGCCTTTTTTCATTTCTCGATTATGAAGAACAACGCTTAAAAGTCTTCTAGATATTCATCTAAATACTCTTCTTCTTCGATGTTAACTTCTTCTACCGTTTCAACTTCTGCTTTAAAGTTTTGACGCTGGATATAAACATCGCGAGTAAGAATATATGGATCCGGCGACGAGTCTAGCTGCGCTTCTTGCGGTACTAATAAAGCACGCTTCTCCATTCCTTCAAACGCCCACTTACCCAAACTCGCCCAGAAGTTGAGATAAGAGAGGGGTAAATACGTACTATCTACGGTATCTGTCACTTCACGTAAGGTATACGGACCATAACCTGGAACCATGAAGTAAGGACCATTTCCAACACCATAGTGGCCTACCGCATCACTGAACGCTTTCTCGTCGTACTTCGTAATACCCGCGGCACTTGCAATATCGAATAAACCGAAAATACCGAACGTCGAGTTAATCCAAAAACGGTTAAAGTGGTCCACGGCTTTCGTACCATTACCCATGATTAAGTTATTAACCATGCTTGCTGGCTCATCTAAGTTCGATAAGAAGTTAGCGATACCAGAACGAATAGGAACTGGCGTGTATTCTACATACGCAAGTGATACAGGACGAACCAAATACGGATCTAAATATTCGTAGTTGAGTTCCCACATGGTTCGGTTAAAGCCTTCCAACGGGTCATACACATCAGAAGTCGTTTGATTTGTTTCTTGTCCTGTTACTGCTTCATCAGGCGCACTTGAACAGCCAACCAGTCCAACGGCTAACAGCAACAAGAAGGTAGATTTACCCTTGTTATACATTTTATTTTCCATAACGACTATTAATGTACCTAAGTCACCCCGATTAACCATTGTACGTATGTTGAGCAGGATACATAGTAAAGATGACTCAGATATGGGAATAAATAAAGGCCAGCAATCGCTGGCCTTCGGTATTCTACTCGATCGTTTAGAGTCATACCACTAAAGGCAACTGACTCTACCTCGTTGTCATGTTTCAGAGACAGATGTTAACAATTAATACTGCTGATCAATGGTCACTTCTACTGGTGCGCCAAATTCAACGACGTCACTTTCTCCGTGCCAATCTTGATCACGCGTTGCTACGTTACCGTCAGAATCTACACGCACACGGACGATTAGCTTATCGAGTGAAGATAACTTTTGCCCTTGCATCATGGCATTGCCATCATCTAATACGACTGTGCGAGGGAAAGTACCTAGCGGATAACGAGCAGCAGCCACAGGCATCGGGGAGCCATCTGAACGATGTACTGACACAATCAGAACTGCGTTTGGATCCAACTGAGCATTTGGTGCCACATTAATTGTCACTGCTACACTCTTATCCGGTGAAACCGCTTCGCCCATTTGCTTACGAGCACTCTCAATACTGCGTGACAACATCTCGTAGCGACTATCTTCTGGACCAATCATTTGCTGCATGATTCCCCAGTACTTGATGGCTGCCGGGAAGTCTTGACGCTCAAACGCATCGAACGCTAACAAAGAAAACACACGCAGATCGACATAGTCTTGCTGCATCAGCTTGCCGAGTAATGAGCGAGCCGTCGCTTGATCCATTTCCTCTTGAGACAGCATCAGAGCTTGTGCATAACCCAACATCACATCTGGGTCTTTTGGCTCTAGGCGGTACGATTTTTCCATCGCATCGATAGCTGTGGTGACATCACGATTTGCTAACGCAATACGACCTAGCAGTAACCAACCTGTCGAGTCTTCCGGCTGGTAATGTAAGCGAGTTCGAAGGGCAAGGGTCAAATCCGCCATTTCATCGTCACTCAGCGGCTCAGAAGAAGCCGACATCAGCTTTTTCGATAACTTAGGTAGATTTGCAGACACTTCTTGCCATTGAACAATATCGTCTGACGCGCCAAATTTATAATACAAACCATAGCTCAGCACCACCGTCAGAATTACCGATGGAACTAAAACTGCGATTGGAGAAACCTTGGTTTCTTTTTGCGCTCTATCACCAGGGATATCGTCAAGCAGTGATTGCTTTAGATCAGAAATCAGTTCGTCTTCACTTTCAACCAGACCTTCGTCAGTTTCTTCTGCAAGCTCAGATAGTCGGTCTTTATAAAATGCCTTGTTGAGCTCATCGCGTAACACATCATCATTGTTCGCTTTTTGTTTAAGCAGCGGCAAAGCCACCAGCGCACAAGCAATAAGCGTGAGAACAACGGTGGAAATCCAAAATAGTGTCATTACTTCTTATCTCCGTTGTTCTCTTCTTCAAGCAATGCTTTTAAACGAGCTTCTTTTTGCTCATCCCATTGCTCGTCACTGCTCGCTTTTGCCTTAACTTTAGATTTACGGCTACGCAGTACGATCAAACCAAAACCACCCAGTACTACAGCGAGTGGCCCTAGCCACAAAATCGCAGTCGCGACCGTAAATGGTGGGTTGTAAGTCACGAAGTTACCGTAACGGGCGATCATGTAATCAACAATCTCATCTTTGGACTTACCTTCTTTGGTCATTTCGTACACCTTATGGCGTAAGTCCTGAGCAAGTTCAGCGTTAGAATCCGAGATCGTGTTGTTCTGACATTTAGGGCAACGGAGCGTATGGCTTAACTCTTTGAACTGCTGTTCTTGTTCCAAGTTATCGAACTCGTACACTTCAATGGCAGCGTGAGCAGCAAGAGATAATGTCATCGCAGCAAAAACGGCAAGAATTAGCTTTCTCATTGCTTCGCCTCCTCAACCAATTTGTTGTAAAGCGGCTCCAGTGTTTCTGACCAATTACGTGGGTTTACATCCCCTACATGGCGATAGCGAATCACACCATTTGCATCAATAATGAATGTTTCTGGAGCACCATAAACGCCAAGGTCAAGGCCAAGCATACCACTGCCATCAAATAGGCTGATCAAGTACGGGTTGCCGAGATCATTCAGCCAACCTATTGCTTTATTACGATCATCTTTGTAATTCATACCGATGATCTTAACGCCCTTACCCGCCAATTCGTTTAGGTATTTATGCTCTGCATAACACGTTGGGCACCACGTTGCCCAAACGTTCAAGAGCAACGGTTCACCTTTAAAAATTGATTGGTCGTACTGTTTTCCAAGCTCAGCCAGGTCTTCTAAATGAAACTCAGGAACTGGCTTGCCAACCAAAACCGACTCCAATTTAGTTGGATCATCGCCCTCTTGGTTACGCATTAATTGGGTTGCGAAAATGCCCGCTAGAATCATGAAAGCGACAAGCGGAATAAATAAGATTTTCTTATTCATGTTATGCCTCCTGCTCTTTTGACTTCGCATTTTTCTTCGGCGATTTACGGAAGCGGTAGCGTTTATCAGAAATCGCTAGTGCGCCGCCTAATGCCATAATCAAAGAGCCAGCCCAAATCCAACGAACGAACGGTTTATAGTAAATACGAACAGCCCAAGATCGGTTGTCGTCTAAACGTTCACCCATTGCAATGTATAGGTCGCGGCTAATACCACGGTCAATGGCTGCTTCAGTCATCATAGACTTAGCCGTACGGTAGAAGCGCTTCTCTGCGTGAAGCGTATTCACGTATTTGCCATCATGTGTGATCTCAAAGTCTGCGATGTAGCCATCGTAGTTTGGACCATCTTTATCACGCAAGCCTGAGAAGTAGAAATCATAACCTTGAATTTGGAAGTGTTCGCCAGGTGCTAAACGTACATCTCGCTCGATGCTGTAGTTCTGTACCATCGCAATACCGATAACAGATACCGCCAGACCAACATGACCCAACATCATTGCCCAGTGGCTACGTTGCAGCTTGCGAACACCTTCACTAAAGCTATGACGGTGCGTTGCACGCTCGTACAATTCAAAGCCATGCATCGCAATAATCCAAATCGCCATCACCCAACCAATGTAAGCCATGGTTGAGAAGAAATCGGCAAACAGGTACACGCATAGCGCGGCCAAAGCGAAAGCAAGCACACCTGAAACGAGCATTGGTTTCACAAGTTTAGATAAACTGTCTCGCTTCCAGCGAATAAGAGGACCAATACCAAGCAGAAAAGCAAATGGCATCATTAACCACGCAAATAGCATGTCAAAGAATGGCGCACCGATAGAGACCGACCCCAAACCAAGCTGCTTGTGTACGAGCGGCAACAGTGTCCCCACTAACACCACAACAAGAGCGGCGATAAGTAATACGTTGTTGGCTAAGAGCGCATTTTCACGTGAGACTAAGTCGAAGTTACCTCGTACACGCACTGCTGCCCCTTTTACGGCAAACAGCAATAAAGAGCCGCCGATAACGAAAACGAGGAAGCCTAGAATAAACATACCGCGCGACGGGTCAGACGCGAACGCGTGCACCGATACTAAAATACCGGAACGGACTAAGAAGGTGCCCAACAAACTCAACGAAAATGCAGAGATTGCCAATAGTACCGTCCACGCTTTAAATGTGCCGCGTTTTTCTGTGACGGCAAGAGAGTGCATTAATGCGGTACCCGCTAACCAAGGCATGAATGATGCGTTTTCTACTGGGTCCCAGAACCACCAGCCACCCCAGCCAAGTTCGTAGTAAGCCCACCAAGAACCTAGTGCGATACCAAGTGTTAAAAATACCCATGCTGCGGTTGTCCAAGGACGAGACCAACGAGCCCAAGCCGTATCAAGGCGTCCGGTCATTAGGGATGCGATCGCAAAAGAGAACGCAACCGAGAAACCAACATAGCCCATGTAAAGCATTGGCGGGTGAACAATCAAACCAGGATCTTGAAGCAGAGGGTTCAAGTCACGTCCGTCAACCGGGAAGAACGGTAACGTACGTAGGAATGGGTTTGACGTTAGGATGATAAACAGTAGGAAACCCACTGAGATCATGCCCATAACAGCAAGTACACGTGCAACCGACTCTTGCGGCATACCACGACTAAACGTCGCTACAGCGACAGTCCAAGCAGCTTGGATTAAAACCCATAGCAACAGTGAACCTTCGTGCGCACCCCATACTGCGGTTAAACGGTAGTACCAAGGAAGCTGACTATTCGAGTTGCTCGCTACATACTGTAACGTGAAGTCGTTGGTATAAAATCCCCAACATAAAATGGCGAAAGAGAACAACAGCATCAGGAACATAGACCAAGATAGCGGTCGCGCTGTGTTCATGAGCATGGTGTTATTATTCGATGCTCCCCACAATGGCAATACGCTCAACAGCACAGCCATTGCAAGCGAAAGAATGAGAGCAAAGTGACCGATTTCAGCAATCATTGGCCGCTTCCTTGTTTCTGTTCGGTGCTGTATTGAAGCGGTTCATGCGTTTTCTTCATCGCTTCTGCAATTTCTGGTGGCATGTATTCTTCATCGTGCTTCGCTAGGACCTCAAATGCCTCAACTGTCGTGGCATCTTTCAGTACACCTTGAGCAACAATACCCTGCCCTTCACGGAACAAGTCAGGAAGAATACCGTCATAGGTAATCGTCACTTTCGGACCGACATCGTGCAGGTCAAAACTCACTTTCAAAGAATTAGGATCTCGACGAACTGAGCCCACAACCACCATTCCACCGATACGCAGACGCTGGCCTACTTCTGGCTTGGTGCCATCTGGCTTACCATTAACCAATTCCGTTGGAGTGTAGAAAAGGTCCATATTTTGGTTAAGCGCATAAAGTATCAAACCAATGGTGGCACTAATACCGATAAAGATCGCTAGTACAATACCTAGCCTCTTTTTACGTCTCGGGTTCATAAGATGTTCTCCATGTTCTTCGCTGCGTCGATACGAGCTTGACGGTCAATTTTTGCTTTCACTTCTTTCAATAATGCATCACCGCGGCGAAGGCTAGTGATCAGAAGAATCAGCATGGATAAGAAAGTAATACCAAACGCACTCCATACGTATGATGCGTAGCCACCCATGGCAAAAAAGTCGCTCAGAGATTCAAAATGCATAATCAGTTACCTCACTGAGTTTGTTCTGTTGCGAGTTTGCGCACCCAAGGGCGGTGACTTTCTTTACTGATGATTTCGTTACGAAAACGGACCATCGTCACGGCACCAAAGAAGAACGCAAAGCCAAAGATGTTCAGCAATAACGGCCAAAGCATGTCGGATGAAATAGAAGGTTGTTCAAATTTCGTGATCGTCGCACCTTGATGAAGCGTGTTCCACCATTCCACGGAAAAGTGAATGATAGGTAGGTTTACTACGCCTACGATCGCTAAAATACCAGCAGCTTTTGCGGCGGTTTTTTGATCGTCAAACGCATGGTAAAGCGCAATCACACCAAGGTAGAGAAATAGAAGAATCAATTCAGATGTAAGACGGGCATCCCATACCCACCAAGTGCCCCACATAGGCTTGCCCCAAACAGCACCTGTAAGTAGAGCAATAAAAGTAAATACTGCACCAATCGGAGCCATCGCAAGTGCCGCCATATCAGATAGGCGAACTTGCCATACTAGGCCAATAAATGCAGCGATCGCCATCGACATATAAACGCCCATAGACCAAATAGCTGATGGGACATGAATGTAGATGATTCGGAAACTGTCACCTTGTTGGTAATCTGAAGGCGCAAATGCAAGCCCCCAAACCGTACCAACCGATAAGCATACGAGGGCCAATACAGAAAACCAAGGCAGAAACTTACCACTCAAACGATAAGCTGCTTCTGGCTTGGCATAAGGATGTAGCCATTTCCACATGTTTTGTTCTCACTCTTACTTCAGGGACACTGTCTAAAGGGTTGAGACCGTAGCAGTGCTTTAATAATAATTCTTTGATCAAGCGCCGCTTCATTGGCACTTTATTGAGTTAGTTAACACTAACTCGCAATGCGGCACTGATGGCAAAAGGCGTTAATGTCATCGCCCCCATTAGCATCGCACCTAAAATCGCTAGTTGACCGTTATACGCCATACCGAGTGCCGCAGCATCAATTGCCGATGTTGCGAAAATCAAAATTGGGATGTAGAGCGGAAGAATAAGCAAACTCAAAAGAACGCCACCCTTTTGCAACCCAACAGTCAACGCCACACCAATGGCGCCAATAAAACTTAGTGTTGGTGTACCGATCATCAAGGTTAATACAACCGATAGCCAAGTATTGAAGTCGAGCGAAAGTAAAACCGCCAATAATGGGCTAATTAAAATCAGAGGTAACCCTGTTAACAACCAATGTGCTATGACCTTTGAAACCACTACAAGTTGCAATGGAATCGGCATTAGCATCATTTGTTCTAGTGCACCGTCTTGAAAATCATCACGAAATAGACGCTCTAATGATAATAAGGCGGACAGCAATGCGGCAACCCAAACGATGCCCGCTGCAATACGTGCTAACAAATTAGGCTCTGGTCCAATACTCAGAGGAAAGAGAGTAATGACAATAATAAAGAACCACAGCGGGTTCAGAATGTCTGCCTGACGGCGAAATGCGATTAGGAGCTCACGACGAATGATGGTGGTCATCGAGGAAATCATATCAGTCACCCAGCTTTATTTTTCTAAGTTTCGGGCTGTCCGCAAACATATCTTGATGCGTCGTCAACACAACAATACCGCCATTATCAGCATGACTTGCGAACAAAGATTCAAGCACCTTGACACCTTGCTTATCAATGGCAGTCAACGGCTCATCTAAGATCCATAAAATTTGCTTACTGAGCCATAACCTTGCCAATGCGACTCGTCGTTGCTGACCTGCGGAAAGTTGTGCTACAGGCACATCTTCTCGACCAGCTAATCCTACTTGAGTCAAAGCGATAAAGATTTCTTCGTCTGAAGAGCGATTATTTTGAATAGATTGATAAAAACGTAAGTTTTCTAATGCGGTAAGCTCTCGTTTCACTCCTGTTTGATGTCCTAAGAAAAGCAGATCTTGATGGAAAACATCACGAGATTTTTCAACCTCTTCGCCTTTCCATTTAATGACACCTTCTTCTCTATCACCTAACCCTGTCACAATCCGTAGCAATGTAGTTTTACCAGTACCATTACGCCCTTCGATCTGGACCAATTCACCAGGCTTAATTTCAAACTGCAGGTTTTCAAACAGAACCCTTTCATCACGGATTGCTGTCAGGTTAGACACTTCTAACATAGAGCTTCAACTAAAAAATGAACGAGCCGCTATATTAGCACAGCTTAGTTATGACAAAACAGGATAAGAGGGCTAGGTTACATGTAAGTTCATGTATTTTTGTTAATTAATCATCACACTTTAATAAAATTAACTATAAGTAGTTATAAGCGCTCATTTTGAATTTGAGAGGCCAGAACTAAGAGCAAGATCGACTGAAGGTTGTCTAGGGTTGTATTTAAGAAGAGCATTAGAGGCTAAAAACAAAAAAAGAGGCGTAATAACGCCTCTTTTTTTCGCTTGATAACCTTTAGCGTCGACGACGTCCACGCGTTGGATATTCTGAGTCATCTGATGGCTGACCACTTAATGGTGGAATCTTCTCTTTCCCCGCCAGTTTCTTCTGCAGTGAAAGCATCAACTCAGCTTCGGCTTTTGGTAGTTCGCACTCTTCAATCAGCTCGTTGATATCAGCGCCAAGCTGTACCATTTTAGAAGCGCGACTGTACAAGCGACCATCAGTATCAGCGTGTTCGAGTTCGCGAATTCTCTCGTTTAAGTGCTGAATAATGTCTTGTTGCTCGGTCACTTTTTGTCCAAGACCAACAACAACCGAGCGCACTTCGAGTAACTGCTTACTCAACTTTTGCACTTCTTTATCTGCGTGTCGAGATTGAGCTCGTTGTTGATCTAACTGCTTTTGTAACCCCGAGCGAATCCGCAGTTGCAAAACAACCAATACCAACACGATAAAAGCAACGCCACCCGCAAGGAATGGGGCAGATAAAAGAGTCTCTTCAGCCATCATCATTCAGCCATTAAAGGTGAGCCATCTCGTCCCACTCGTCATCTGTTAGCAGCTTGTTCAAATCCACAAGGATAAGAAGCTTGCCGTCACGGTTGCTCACACCCTGGATGAACTTCGCACTCTCGTCGGTACCAACTGAAGGCGTCGTATCAATTTCAGAAGAACGCAGATAAACGACTTCTGCCACGCTATCTACTAAGATACCAATCACTTGACGCTCAGACTCGATCACAATAATACGAGTGTTGTCGGTGACTTCGCCTTCCATCAGGCCAAAACGTGAACGTGTATCGATAACAGTAACTACATTACCGCGTAGGTTGATGATACCAAGTACATAATCTGGTGCACCTGGAACAGGGGCAATTTCAGTATAACGAAGTACTTCACGAACTTGCATTACGTTGATGCCGTACGTTTCTTCTTCTAGCTGGAACGTCACCCACTGAAGAACTTCGTCATTCGATGCATCTTTCTTCACTTCTACTTCAAAAGCTTGAGACATAGTTAATCCTCGTTAATGTCGTTCCCGACTTAAATCTAATTCAGTGATTTGACATCTAAACCGGCGTTTAGCATGTCAATGAGCGCCTGGACATGAATTAAGGCACACATTTTTTCTTTTACCATGCCCGCTAGCCAAGGGCGTTTACCCGCCTGCTCACGCCAGCGAACCTTGCCGATATTAAGCGTTTCAGTCCCCATTAATTGGTTACTGGCCAACCCCCACATGCTCTCACCAAGCATGACGACATATTGGTAGTTATCTTTATAGCTATCATCACGAAGCTTATCTGCCATCACCCATTTCGCGGTATCGACGACATCAAACTGTTGCTCGCGATTTGTTTGTAGCCCCAAATACCAGGCGGGTTTTCCTATCAAATGGTTAAGCTCGCTAATGCGATGAATACCACCTAACTCATCAAGAGGTACAGCAAACGTGACACCATTCACATCAAAGTAAAGAACTTGGAAGTCCTCACTTCGCTTCGTACTCTCCCAGGCCGTTGGTATATCGGAATCTGCTTGTGTTTCGAGTTCAGTATCGACGTTCGATTCTATATTGATACTTTGTTCGATCACTGCGTGAGGTTCATCCACCTCTGGTTGAGCTTCCTCAAAAACTGGCTCATCAATCACCCAGTCCTGTATTTCCTCAACACCCTGAAGCTCAGGCACCTCACTAAAGGTTTGTACCTCAGGCTCAGCCGCTTTTATCTCTGCTGCAATATCAATCGTATTTTGTTCAAGAATACTATCAATATCCAACTCAGCCACTGGGTTGCTTGCTTCAAGCTGACTTAATAGCCTTTGAACATCTTCCAGGTTTGGAGCTTCCAACTCTGGCGGATATGTTTCTTGAAACTGGTACGTTTCTGGCTCCGAGTATTGTAGCTGCAATTCTGGCTCTGGCTCTGGCTCTGGCTCTGGCTCTGGCTCTGGCTCTGGCTCTGGCTCTGGCTCTGGCTCTGGCTCTGGCTCTGG
>NZ_JAWOQP010000020.1:0-34267 GCF_033337375.1 Vibrio sp. YT-17 | reverse complement strand
CTCTGCAGATGATACCTCTTGAGCCAACAGGTCAAGGTCTTGCTCAAGAGTCGTTATTTCAGTTTCATCATCCAGTAATGCATTAAAGTAGTCATCAAGTGCTTGTTCACTGGACAGCACATCATTACTGCTCATCGAACGCCAACCTCTCCAGGTAAATCAGTAGCTGTTTATAGGCAAACACACCACGGCTACCAGATGCAAAATGCGAAGCTGGCAAGTGCTTTAAACTGGCATCGCGGAACTTGGTATCAATAGGCACCGCTGAGGTCCACACTTGATTTGGGTAATCTTTTTTCAGTTGCATCAATGTCTGCAATGACGCTTTCGTGCGCTTATCGTACATGGTTGGGACGATAGTCACTTTGAAACCGCCCGGGCGAGATTTTTGCATAATGGTTAGCGTACGCATCATGCGCTCCAGACCTTTCATCGCCAAAAACTCTGTTTGAACAGGAATCAAAATTCGGTCACTGGCTGCCAACGCGTTCACCATCATCACGCCAAGGATTGGCGGACAATCAATCAACACATAGTCATAGTCTTGTGAGACAGTTTGCAGCGCCCGTTTTAAGATTAATCCCATACCACTGCGATTACCCATTACGCGATCAAGCGTGGCAAGGGACATATGCGCGGGAATGATATCCATTCCTTCCAGCTCTGTTTCTAAAATCAACGGCTTAACCGTCTCACGAGAAAACGTCTTCAACTGGAATAAATCAAATAGGCTCGAAGTTACTGCATCAGGATCATAACCGAGATAAGTAGTCAGTGAGGCGTGAGGATCAGTATCAACCATCAATACTCGATGGCCTTTCTGGCTCAATAAGCCCGCCAATGTCACTGTTGAGGTGGTTTTACCCACGCCTCCTTTCTGGTTAGCTACACTCCAAACAATCATGATGAATCCTAAGCTAGGCCAACTTCCACCAACATGCGTTCAGCAATGCGGTCAAGCGGTAAATCTTCTGAAGAAATGCCTGCTTTAGCAACCGCTTGGGGCATGCCATAAACAACACAACTTTCTTCATCTTGTGCCCAAATTGTTGAGCCTGCAGACTTCAACATGCGAGCGCCCTCACGACCGTCTGCACCCATGCCTGTCAACACTAAAGAGAGCACTTTGTCGCCATATACTTTTGCGGCAGAACCAAAAGTCACATCCACACATGGTTTGTAGTTCATGCGGTCGCCGCCATCAATAATGCGAAGACGAGCAGCGCCCGCTCGTCCATCCACCATCATTTGTTTCCCACCTGGTGCAAGGTATGCCACACCGGGCTGTAACACATCGCCATCTTGTGCTTCTTTCACTTGAATCTTACACAAGGTGTTCAAACGACTGGCAAACGCAGCAGTAAACGTTGCTGGCATGTGTTGAATCAATACAATCGGATGCGGATAGTTCATCGGCAAACGCGTCAGAATTTTTTGTAGAGCAACGGGGCCACCTGTTGATGTGCCAATTGCCGTCAGTTGATACTTCTTACCAGAAGCACGGTACTTTGTCGCAGCAGGTCGAGTTGGTGTTGGAGTCACAGGTGAAGCCGTTCTTGAACCTAATGATCGAGTAGTCGTGCTGGTACTCGCTGTTGGGCGAGCGATAGGTCGACGCATGAAAGCGCGCTTCGAGGCAATCTGAATCACACGCTGTTGAAGTAATGACACCGCTTCTTCACGGTTACGCGCAATGTCCTCAAACTTTTTCGGTAAGAAGTCCAATGCGCCCGCATCTAGCGCATCAAGCGTAGCTTTCGCCCCGTCGTGGGTCAGGGACGAAAACATTAGAATTGGCGTTGGAGCAGCGGCCATTATTTCACGTACAGCTGTAATGCCATCCATCACTGGCATTTCAATATCCATCGTGATGACGTCAGGTTTGAGAGATTTGGCTTTCTCAACCGCCTCTCTACCATTTACCGCAACGTCAATCACTTCTAGGCGCGATTCTGAGTTGATGATTTCGCTCACGCGACGTCGGAAAAAACTCGAATCATCAACGACTAGTACTTTAATCGCCATCTTATTCCTTTTAATAACGTCAGCTTTGCTTAAAGGCGTGAAGCCGCAGCGTATCGCTTAAGTAAATCAGGCACATCTAGAATTAATGCAATGTGGCCATCGCTAGTAATTGTCGCACCAGCCATACCTGGAGTGCCCTGTAATAGATTATCGAGTGGCTTAATAACCACTTCTTCTTGACCAATAAGCGTATCCACAACAAAACCAACGCGTTGGTTACCAATCTGTACAATCACCACGTGACCGTGACCAGTACGCTCTTGGACGTTTTGCGATTTGGATGCTAACCAGTTTTGTAAGTAAAATAGCGGGATAGATTTCTCACGTACAATGATCGTCAGCTGACCATCTACCACGTTTGTACGGCTAAGATCTAAGTGGAAAATTTCACTCACCGAAGCCAGTGGTAGAGCAAACGGATGACCGCCAACACCAACCATCAGAGTCGGTAAAATCGCTAACGTTAGTGGTACTTTGATCGTAATCTTAGTGCCCTTGCCTAGCTCAGAATCGATATCGATTGAACCGTTTAAGGTATTGATCGCCGTCTTAACCACGTCCATACCCACACCACGACCAGAGATGTCAGAAATTTTATCTTTACTTGAGAAACCAGGTGCGAAGATAAGGTTGAAGCACTCTTTATCTGTTAAACGTGCCGCCGCATCTTCATCCATCATGCCACGCTTCACCGCGATGCCACGCAGTTTGTTCGGGTCCATACCGCCACCATCATCTACGATGGATAGTTCAATATGGTCCCCTTCTTGCGATGCTGACAAAATCACTTTACCTGTGCGTGATTTGCCGGCCTTCGCGCGTGCGTCTGGCATTTCAATACCGTGATCAACCGAGTTACGTACCAAGTGAATCAACGGATCGGCCAATGCTTCTACAAGGTTCTTATCGAGATCGGTTTCTTCACCGCGCATTTCTAGCACGATGTCTTTATTTAGGTTACGAGCCAAGTCACGGACAACGCGCGGGAAACGGCCAAACACTTTCTTAATTGGCTGCATACGCGTTTTCATTACCGCGCCTTGTAGATCCGCAGTTACCACATCAAGGTTAGCGACCGCTTTGGACATCTCTTCGTTGTCGCTATTCAAACCAAGGCTTAATAGGCGGTTTCGAACCAATACGAGCTCACCCACCATGTTCATGATGGTATCAAGCGTCGAGGTATCAACACGAACGGTTGCTTCAGCCTGAGGTTTTTTAACCGCTGGTGCTTTAGCTTCTTCTTTTACGGCGACTGGTTTAGATTCTGGCTTTGGTGCTGGCGCTGTTTGAACGGGTGCTGGCTTAGCAACAGGCTCAGGTTTCGCAGGGCTTTGCTCTACGTTTGCTGAAGCAGGCTTCGTTGCCATATCCAATTCTTCTAGCGTTGGACCTTTACCTGAACCATGTAGCTCATCGAGTAACTTTTCGAACTCTTCGTCCGTCATTAAGTCACTGTCTTGATTTGATGAAGATGACACTGGAACGGAAGGCTCTGCCGCTTTAGGTGGCTCTACTGGTACGGATGCAGATGCAGCAGCCTCTGCCGTAGAAGGGCTTTTTCCTACACCGTGCAGTTCATCGAGTAAACGTTCAAACTCATCATCAGTGATATCACCACTTTCAACTGATGGCGCACTCGATTGAGGCGGTTCAGATGGCGTTGTAGATGTCGCAGACATTGAAGCGCCTGGCGCTGAACCTTTACCATGAAGCTCATCAAGTAGCTTTTCGAATTCGTCTTGGGTAATTTCATCAACAGAGCCGACACTTGATGGTGCTGACGGCGCAGCAGGTTCTTCGATGATAGGCTCGGGAATAATAGGCTCTGGAGTAGCCACTGGTTCTTCAACTACGGTTGCCGCTACTTCATCTTCTGACTCAGGTTTGCATAGACGATGAAGTTCTTCAAGAAGCTCAGGGTCCGCAGCTTCTAACGGCTCACGATCTTGAACAGCCTGGAACTGGGTATTAACCGTATCCAAGGCTTTTAGCATCGTATCCATTAAGTTTTGCGTTACCGTGCGTTGACCGTTTCGTAAAACGTCGAACACGTTCTCCGCACCATGACAAGTATCGACTAGCTCTGCCAATGAAAGGAAGCCGGCACCGCCTTTTACGGTATGAAACCCGCGGAAAATAGCATTAAGTAAGTCTTTGTCTTCTGGGTTATTTTCCAATTCAACCAACTGCTCAGAAAGCAGCTCGAGAATTTCCCCAGCCTCAATGAGAAAGTCCTGAAGAATATCTTCGTCTAAATCGTAGCTCATACGTTACCTTTAAAATCCAAGACTGGACAACAAGTCATCAACTTCGTCCTGCGATGAAACCGCATCTTCTCTCAGTTCTGGATGAAGAATCGGGCCTTCGGCTTCGCTTGTTTGTGTATTCTTTTTATCTGCCGGTTCTGACAAAACTTGAATATGTTCTTCAAGTTTATTTCCAGAGAATACGGTTAGGATTTCCACTAAGCGGCCTTCAACTTCATTAACCAACGTAATTACGCGGCGAATGATTTGGCCAGTTAGGTCTTGGAAGTCTTGCGCCATGAGAATTTCGGTCAATTGGCCGCGCAATTCAGTGCTGTCACCTTCGACTTGCACTAATAGCCCGTCGATTCGGTGACACAGTGCTTTAAATTCGCTTAATTCTATGCGCCCGTGCATGAGTTCATTCCATTGAGGACGAACTTTTAGAAGGCAATCATGCAGGTTATCAGCGATAGGAAGGCAGCAGTCGACCGCATCCATTGTTTTGTTGGCTGCAAGCTCTGTCTTCTCGATCACATAATTGAGACGATCCCTAGCGTTAGGGATTTCGTCTTTCGCAATTTCGGTCATGCGCTGATCGAGACTGAACTGCTTGAGTGATTCGTGAAGGTCTCGAGTTAACGCTCCAATTTCTTGCAGCATTGGGTTATCGGCACCTTCGTAGATCGAGGCAACAAGCATATTGGCTTGGTCTTGTTCCCCGTTTTCTAGCATTTGAACGAGTGACTTCGCCTGCTCTAGTGAGATCATTCTGAATAGACCCTTTTACGTTTAGTTCTTCTTATCACTTTGAAAACGCTAAACGAGTCATTTAATAGGTATTTAATAATTGGTATGAATGACTCGAATAACAAAGAGAAAGAGAGAGTTATAAACGCTCGAAAATTTTATCTAATTTTTCTTTTAATGTTGCAGCAGTAAATGGCTTAACAATGTAGCCGTTTACACCTGCTTGAGCAGCTTCAATGATCTGCTCACGCTTCGCTTCAGCCGTGATCATTAGAACTGGCAGATGCTTAAGTTCTGCATCCGCGCGGATGTGTTTAAGCAAATCGATGCCTTGCATACCTGGCATGTTCCAGTCAGTTACAACAAAATCGAAGTCACCTTTTTTCAGCATTGGTAATGCGGTTAAACCATCGTCCGCTTCTTGAGTGTTATTGAAACCCAAGTCACGAAGCAGGTTTTTAACAATACGGCGCATTGTTGAGAAATCATCAACAATAAGGATCTTCATGTTTTTATTCAAAATTGCCTCCACTGAATCGTAAAATCAGTGTTTTTAGTCATTTTGTGTCCACGCACTGAGCTTGGTACGTAAACGTTGCATCGCTTGACTCAGTATTTGACTTACGCGAGATTCGCTTACGCCTAACACATCGCCAATTTCTTTCAAATTGAGTTCTTCATCATAATAAAGCGAAAGAACCAAAGCTTCACGCTCTGGAAGCTGTTTTATTGATTCAACCAGTGCTTTTCGAAATGATTCATCAACTACCCCTTTGAATGGGTTGCTGTCATCGGTTTCATCCGCCGGTGAAATCACATCATCAGAAACGCCTAAATCTTCAATACCGACTAATTTTGAGCAGTTGATATCGGTAAGAGCACTATGATATTGATCCAGTGTCATACCGAGATGCGTGGCTACTTCAGAATCAGTAGGATCTCGATTTAATTCGCCTTCCAGCTCCGCAATCGCTTGGTTAATCTCTCGATTATTTTTATGAACAGAACGCGGTACCCAATCGCCTTTACGCATGTCATCTAACATTGCGCCACGAATACGGATACCTGCATAAGTTTCAAAGCTCGCACCTTTAGAACCATCATAATTCTGCTGAGCTTCGATAAGACCGATCATGCCGGCCTGAATTAAATCCTCTACCTGAACACTCGGCGGTAAACGGCCTAGTAGGTGGTGAGCAATGCGCTTAACCAACACTGAATAACGTTCAATGAACGCCTGCTGGCTATTAAATTTGCCATGTTGGTCATAGGTTATCGCTTTATTCACCAAAAGGGTCCTCTGCGAATTCGGTACGATTTAGCAACCTTTCCACAAAAAATTCCAAGTGTCCACTTGGTGTTTTCGGTAGTGGCCACGTCAACGCTTTGTTTGCTAGTGAGCTGATAGCTAAAGCGGCAGGCGAGCGTGGGAACGCATCAACGACAATTTTTTGTCTTTTTACAGCCTGTCGTACTTTATCATCTAATGGAATACATGCTACGAGTTCAAGGCTAACATTCAAGAATCGCTCTGTGACTAGTGTCAACTTTGCAAACAATTCTCGCCCTTCACGGTAGCTTCTGACCATATTTGCTACAACTTTAAAGCGTTGAACTTGGTGTTCTTTACTCAACAGCTTGATTAATGCATAGGCATCTGTGATTGACGTCGGTTCATCACACACAACTACAACCACATCTTGAGCTGCTCGCGAAAAACTGATTACCATGTCAGAGATACCAGCAGCGGTATCAATCAGCAGGACATCCATTTCGTCTTCAAGACTACCAAATGCTCGGATGAGTCCGGCATGCTGAGCGTGAGAAAGCTCTGTCATGCTCTGTGTGCCAGAAGTTGCAGGAATTATCTTTATACCATAAGGCCCTTCGACAATCGCATCTTTTAGCTCACATTCACCCGCTAAGACATGTCCTAGATTACGTTTTGCACGGATTCCGAGCATCACGTCCACATTGGCCAGACCTAAATCAGCGTCGAGAACCATCACCTTCTTGCCTTGGCGAGCCATACAAATCGCCAGACCCAGTGTTACGTTTGATTTCCCCACACCACCTTTGCCGCCAGTAACAGCAATCACTTTGGTCAACGATGGTTGTGTTAAGCGACGGAGGCCGCTTGCTTGATCGTGTATCATATTCTCAGTCATAGTAGTCCGCCGCCTTAGAGTCCTTCACTGTCACTGTTCCAAAAGTGAGGTTCGTTCTCTGTCGACTTCTCTAACAGTTCATTTGCTTTCGCAAGCATATATTTTGGTTGCGCTATCACAATGTCTTCTGGTACGCGCTGACCATTAGCGATGTAAGCTACTGGCATTGCGTTTTGAATCACTACACTGATGAATTCGCCTAGGCTTAATGACTCATCAAGCTTCGTCATAATACAACCCGAAAGTGGTATACGTCGGAAGTGATCCAGCGTTTCTTGTAGAACACGACGTTGTGCGGTAGCCGGCAAAACAAGGTAGCTGTGAATCACTTCTCCGCTCTCTTGCATTAGAGTGTCGAGCTGCTCGGAAAGCCTCACATCTCGTTGCCCCATCCCTGCCGTATCGACCAAAATCAGTCTTCTGTTTCTTAGCTGATATATAACATCGGCTAACTCGTTAGAATCTTTAGCAACTCTTACGGGACAACCCATGATTCTTCCGTAAATTGAGAGTTGCTCATGTGCACCTATGCGATATGTATCTGTTGTCACAAGGGCCACATTGTCGGCACCGTATTCCATGGCTGCGCGTGCTGCGAGTTTCGCTACGGTTGTTGTTTTCCCAACCCCCGTCGGACCCAACAATGCGACTACGCCACCACGTTTTAAAATGTCCTGTTTAGGAATATTGATTTGATCCGCCACCAGCGACAATAACGCTTTCCACGCTCGCGCTGGCTTTGTATCTTCCGGGATATAACAGGCCATCTGGTCTGCTAATTCCGGAGAAACGCCCATTCGCTCTAAGCGCTTAATCAGCATAGCTCTTAGCGGCTCACGGCGTTCTACTTCTTGCCACATCAGGCCAGAAACTTGGTGCTCCAACAGACGACGAATTGACGTCATCTCTTCGCGCATGCTTTCTAGCTCATCGGCCGATTCGTCACGCTCATCACTTGGGCGACGTCGGTCATAGCGCGTCGGGTCCAGCTTGGGCGTCGGACGCTCAAATCGATTGTCCTGTGCGATTAGCTTCGCCAAAGGTGAATCTGGTTGATATGGCGCTGGCTTTTCTTGGTTGTAGCCGTCGCGATGCTTATTTTGGCGTTGCAGCAAAGCAGAGAGCGAATCTTCATTTTCCGCTACGTGGTCGTCAGCATCTGCTGCACCACCGCTATATTGCTTAAGCATATTAGCGAATCGCTGTGTCATTGAGCCTGTTTTTTCATTGTTACTGTTATTACTGTTCAGGCTAATTTTATCTTCATCTAAATGACGATCTTGGTAACGATCAGCAGAAGACGATGACATTTGACGATGTTCGTTATAGCGATTCGATTGAGAAGCACCGCGATTTTGCTGTGACGCTGCGCTTGCTTGAGACGGATTAGATTCACTATCTATCGCCGCAACAATCGCTACTCCACCAGCCACTTTCTTGTTTGACATGATCACCGCTTCCGCGCCTAACTCTTCTTTCACTTGGAGCAGCGCCGTTCTCATGTCTTTGGCAAAAAATCGCTTTATTTTCAAACTATGAATCCATTAATGATGCGTGAGATCAGTTACCCACGGCTTGCACAATTCTGATCTGTTTTTCATCCGGGATTTCTTGGTAAGACAGTACCCGGAGATTAGGTATTGTGTTCTTCACAAATTTCGCCAACGTCGAGCGTAATACACCAGAAGTAAGCAGAACGGCAGGTTCGCCTTTCAGTTCTTGTTCCTGTGTCGCTTGGCTTAGTGAAGACTGCAATCGCTCAGCGAGTCCCGGTTCAATCCCCGCGGATTCGCCTCCTGATGCTTGCATAGTTTGATGCAATATTTGTTCCAGTTCAGGTATCAAAGTAATCACTGGTAACTCAGGCTCTATACCATTGATTTCTTGAACAATTAGACGTTTAAGACTAATTCGAACTGCTGCCGTCAATATGTCAGCTTCTTGACTCTTACTTGAGTACTCAGCCAAAGTTTGAACAATCGTGCGAATATCGCGGATTGGAATGGCCTCGTTTAACAAGTTTTGTAGGACTTTCACCACCACACCTAATGGTAATTGGTCAGGAACAAAGTTCTCGACTAACTTAGGCGCGCTGCGTCCCAACATTTCTAATAAATTCTCTACTTCTTCATGACCAATTAGCTGTGATGCGTTGTTGGTCAATAGCTGGCTTAGGTGCGTCGCTAATACCGTTGATGAATCAACAACCGTATAACCCAGAGCCTGCGCGTGCTCACGCTGATCTTCTCGGATCCATACGGCTTCCAGTCCAAAAGCAGGGTCAATGGTTGGCTCCCCATCAATCATGCCATACACCTGACCTGGGTTAATCGCTAGCTCTTGATCCGGACGAATCTCTGCTTCGCCCACCGCAACCCCCATCAATGTAATTCGGTAACTGTTTGGGGTCAGCTCAAGATTGTCACGAATATGAACCGCTGGAATTAGGAACCCAAAATCTTGCGATAACTTTTTACGCACGCCTTTTACGCGCTCTAACAGTTCCCCACCTTGGTCTCTGTCCACCAAAGGGATTAAGCGATAACCTACTTCCAAGCCAATAATATCGACTGGCTGGACGTCATCCCAAGACAGTTCGCGCTGTGAGGAAGGTTCTGTACCTTCATCTGCTGTTGCTGGTAAAGCGGGCTCTTTCGCTTTCTGCTTCTGCCGTTTGTCGATGAAATATGCCGCTGCACCGGCCGCGACTGCCAGGCTCAAAAACGCAAAGTGCGGCATGCCCGGTACGATGCCCATCACACCAAGAATAGCTGCAGTAATCATCAGCGCTTTTGGGTTGTCGAACATCTGGAAGACCAGTTGTTCCCCCATGTCTTCATCGGTGTTTTGGCGCGTCACCATCATTGCCGCTGCAATCGACAGCAATAGCGATGGGATTTGTGCGACCAAACCATCACCGATTGTCAGTAAGGTATAGATTTCAATCGCTTCACCGAAACCCAATCCATACTGCGCCATACCGATCGACAGACCGCCGACGATGTTGATAAACAGAATCAAAATACCGGCAATCGCGTCACCTTTTACGAACTTCGAGGCACCATCCATCGAGCCATAGAAATCCGCTTCTTTGGTCACTTCAAAACGACGAACTCTTGCCTGCTCTTGGTCTATCAATCCGGCATTCAAGTCGGCATCAATCGCCATTTGCTTACCCGGCAACGCATCAAGCGTAAAGCGAGCACTTACCTCAGAGATACGACCCGCACCTTTGGTCACCACCATAAAGTTGATGATCATTAAGATGAGGAAAACCACTAGGCCGACCGCGTAGTTACCACCAATAACGACGTTACCGAACGCCTCAATTACGTTACCTGCCGCATTACCGCCTTCATGACCATGCAGTAAGACGACACGAGTCGAGGCAACGTTCAAAGCCAAGCGGAGCAACGTGGCGATCAGCAATACCGTTGGAAAAGCAGCGAAGTCCAAAGGGCGACGTGTGTAAACGGTCACTAACAACACCACCATCGACAGCGCGATGTTAAAGGTGAAGAACATATCCAGCAAAAATGCTGGAATCGGCAGTACCACCATCGCTAGGGTGGCCAAAACCATCACCGGAGCACCAATAGCTGGCATTTCGCGCTGAGGGATTCGTGGCAATTTATCTGCAAACGGCAGGCTTAACTTCATACTGCGAGAGATCTCAATCGATTGAAGCGTCACGTAAGCTCTTACTATTAATACGCGACCGCTTTAGCCTAAAAGTTTAGGTAGGGTTGATAATTAAAGCGTTTTAAGCAATCTATGTACCAGAATTAGCGCCAAAATAATGACTAAACACTCAAATAGAGCTTAGCTTTTGATCAAACAAGCTTTTTTAAGGCTTTACCGCTTTTCGTATCAATGGCGGTGTTCGGGTGGGATTGGCAAATCATAATCTTGAATTTTGGGACGCTGTCCACCTCGTTTTCGGTATTGCTTTAATTGGAATACAAATGCCAAAACCTGAGCGACGGCAGTAAATAACCCATCGGGGATCTCTTGCTCGAGCTCTGTCGTGTGGTACAACGCACGAGCCAAAGGTGGTGCGGGCACAATCGTAATGTCATGTTCGCGGGCGACTTCTCGAATCTTCATCGCCATGTGGTCAGTACCTTTAGCGATCACGACTGGCGCACGGTCTGTCTTCTGCTTATAACGAAGCGCTACCGAGAAGTGCTCTGGGTTAGTAACAATAACATCAGCTTGAGGAACATCCGCCATCATTCGACGTTGAGCCGCTTCCCTTTGCAACATACGAATACGGCCTTTCACTTCCGGCTTACCTTCAGTCTCTTTGTATTCGTCTTTGACTTCTTGCTTCGTCATTTTTAACTGATCAGCGTGCTGCCAGATTTGAAATGGAATATCGATGGCAACCACAATCAATAGCGAGCAACTGATCAGCAAAATAAAGTTCAGCAAAATATCTAAAGCATGGAAGATGTTTTGCGGATACACATCCATGCTCAATTGAATCAGATCGGCCTGCGATGCTTGGATCAAATAGATGGCGACACCAGTGACCAGAACCACTTTAAGGATTGATTTGATCAACTCTACCCAGCTTTGCATTCCAACCATTCGCTTTAAGCCGCTAAGCGGATTCATTTTCGACAGCTTGGGCATGGCCGCTTGGGCAGAAAAACTGATTCCTCCCACACCTGCTGCTCCAATCATGGCGGCGGTAAACAATGTCGCTAACACCAAAAATAGTGGGAACAACAAATCACTCATCGCGCCCAAAGCGATATCAAACAGTTTTGCAGTATCGAAAATCTCTTCTCGTTGAAGATCAAATAAACGGCTCATGATGGAAAACAATGAACGTGCTAACGCCTCGCCAAACCACATCAATGAAATGGCGCCAACGATCAGCACAGATGCTGATGCAAGCTCTTTAGATCGAGCGACCTGCCCCTTTTCTCTGGCTTGTTGTAACCGTCGGGGCGTGGCTTCTTCGGTGCGTTCCTGACCGTCTGATTCTGCCAAATCTTAGCACTCCAAGCGAATGAGCCGACAAATCTGCGCCTCACCCACTGTCCAGAACATTTCATAATGACTGTATAGACCAGCCAGTATGTACCAACAAAGTAATAGACCCACCATCAAAGCAAAAGCAAAACCAAGCGAGAAGATATTCAGCTGTGGTGCGGCACGGGTCATTACACCAAACGACAAGTTAATGGTCAGTAGTGCAATAATGCCGGATAGAGACATACTCAATGCCGTTTGGAACATAATACCAAGCCAGCCTGCCATTTCACGGAAATCAACCGCGTTGAGCGAGCCGGAGCCAATCGGCAAAGTTTTAAAACTGAACACCACCAATTGCAGCATTTTTAAGTGTCCATCGGTGGCAAGGAAAAACATTGTCGTTAAGAACATGAATAACTGACCAAGCAATGGCGTGTTCTGACCATTTGCGGGATCGACCATAGAAGCAAAGCCCAAACTTGATTGCATACCCAATATTTGACCCAGCAGGACAAAGGTTTGAATCATAAATTGAGTAACCATACCCATCGCTATGCCGATGATCATTTGCTCGGCAATGGTCATGAAGCCACGAAACGAGAGTAGCTCAATGTCTTGAGGTACGGCGGGGATAGCTGGCATGACAGCGAAAGTGATGGCTAAACCGAGGTAAAGGCGGATTCTTGGCGAAACAAATCGGGCCCCGGTTACTGTCATCACCATCAACATGGATGAGATACGAACATAGGGCCAGAAGTAGTTTGCGATCCAATCTAAGACAACGCTAGTGGGGTACTCCATAGGCGCCTCTAATAAAGCACCTGAGGTAAGCGTTCAATCAAGCCATAGAAATATTCCATCAACATTTGCGTCATCCAATGCCCAAACAGCATCAGGGCCAAAAGCGTGACAATCAAACGCGGTAAGAAGCTCAACGTTTGTTCGTTGATGGATGTCGCAGCTTGAAAAATCGCGACTACAAGGCCGATAAGCAAGCTTGGGATGATAATAGCGCAGACCATGATAAGCACCATCCAAAGTGCTTCACGGAAAAGCTCGACAAACATTTCTGGTGTCATGTCTTATCCTCTATCTGCGCTTATCTAAAGGGCAAAGCTGCCCGCAAGTGTCGAGAGTATCAAGTTCCAACCATCGACCAATACGAACAACATCAACTTGAACGGCAACGAAACAATCATTGGTGACAACATCATCATACCCATTGCCATCAGTACCGAAGCGACTACAAGGTCAATAATCAAAAACGGCAAGAAGAGCATAAAGCCAATTTGGAATGCAGTTTTTAGCTCTGAGGTGATAAAAGCCGGAATCAACACCGCCATCGACACATCTTCTGGATTCTCGACTTGCTCTCCTGACATGGTTACGAACGTCTCCAAGTCTTTGATTCGGGTCTGCTTAAGCATAAATGCTTTCATTGGCGCTTGTGCAGCATCAAACGCTTCTCGCGCCGTGACTTGCTCGTTCAAATAAGGCTGAACAGCTTTGTCGTTGATTTCGTTCAGGACAGGGGACATAACAAAAAAGGTCAAAAACAGCGCAATACCAATAATAACCTGATTAGAAGGCGTTTGTTGCAAACCCATTGCCTGACGCAATATCGACATCACCACCACAATTCGAGTGAACGAGGTCATCAGAATCACCATGGCAGGCAAGAAGCCAAGCATGGTCATTAACGCTAAAATTTGTAGTGTAACCGAGTAGTCTTCACTGCCATCAGGGTTCGTGGTCATGGTGAATGCTGGAATACCACCGCCACTAGAAACGGACATAGCACGGCTAGCACCAGTATCACTTTGCATAGCCTGAACTGTAACACTACTTCCATCGGCTAAGTTATCTGGCAGCGCTGACTCCTCTGCTTCAGCAAAGGTAAATGAAGAAAACAGCACGCCGACAAAAAGTAACAACGTACTCAGGAGCAAACGAATTGGATTACCCTTTGTCATGTTTTTTGATCAGCTGGCTAAATTGAGTCGCAAAAGCATTGGTCGCCAACTCTTCCTCTTTCAGTGGCTTATCTAACTTGGCTAAAGTTTGGATCGATTGGCTAGTAATCCCAACCAAAAACTGTTCTTCACCCACTTGAACTACTGCGATTCTTTCTTTTGTACCCACTGGCAACTGACTCACTATACGCAAGCCCTTTTGTTGTCCCATCGCTGGCACTTGCATACGTTTCAGCAACCAAGCCAGCAAAAGAATCACGCCGATTACAAGCACAAGCGAGCCAAGTGTCGTCGCAAGATCCAGATTATTTGGTGCGGCAGCAAATGCATAAGGAGCACTTAGTATTAAGCTCAGTGCTCCAGTGATTTGCTTCAATCGCATTTTGATTGAACGACTCATCTTAACGCAGCTTCTTAATTCGTTCAGTTTGGCTGATCACATCCGTCAAACGGATACCAAACTTATCGTTGACGACCACGACTTCGCCGTGAGCAATCAAAGTACCGTTAACCAATACGTCGAGCGACTCACCGGCTAGACGATCCAATTCAACAACCGAACCTTGGTTAAGCTGCAACAGGTTCCGAATGCTAATTTGAGAACGACCGACTTCCATCGAAATCGTCACCGGGATATCCATAATAGTGTCGAGTTTACGACGCTCATCTTCGCTAATTGGGCTTGAAGTGTCTTTTAGCTCTTCCAGTGGCGCAGCCAATACTTCATCTACGTCTACAGAAGGGGCAGACGGGTCTTCGCCAAGAGCGGCTGCCCATTCGTCTGCTAGCTTTTGATCGTCACTTGGTTCCATTTTTCTATCCTGTGTTACGCCTTACTCATGCCATAGCATGTCTGTTTAATAAGGTATCTTAATGGTCTATATCGTCTTCACTCTCAAGCTCGGACATGATGTCTTTACCTAAGAAAGCTAAATCTGTTTTGACGACATGTGGGCGCTCAATTTCCTCAGAAATTTGCACCGCTAATTTATCTTCCGAACGACCCATTTTTACGCGATAGGTCGGTAGGTCTTCTACAAACATCGTCGCATGTTCTGGCATTTCAATCGGGATGATATCGCCCGGTTGCAGCTCCATGAGATCACGCAAAGAAATGTCTTTTTCGAGCAAGTTCACACGGAAGTTAACCGGACAATCCATGATCTCTTCACGTAGTGCTGAGCTCCAGCGAACGTCCGTTTCCATCTTGTCGGACTGAACACCTGCATCCAATAGTTCACGGATAGGCTCAACCATGGAGTAAGGCATAACGACATGAAAATCGCCGCCACCGCCGTCAACTTCTATATGGAATGAACTCACGACAATCACTTCTGTCGGGCTGACAATGTTTGCCATGCTTGGGTTTACTTCAGAGTCGAGATATTCGAACTCTACCCCCATCACTGGCGACCACGCTTCTTTATAATCTTCAAATACAATTTTCAGTAACAACTGAATGATGCGGCGTTCCGTTGGGGTAAATTCACGGCCTTCTATTTTGGCGTGGAATCGACCATCACCGCCAAAGAAGTTTTCTACCAGAATAAAGACTAAACGAGCCTCCATGGTGATCAACGCAGTGCCTTTTAACGGACGAAAACGCACCATGTTCAAACTGGTTGGCACGTACAATGTGTTCTGGTATTCACCAAACTTCATCATCTGCACGCCATTGATCGACACCTCTGCCGTTTTACGCAGCATATTAAACAGACTAATACGCATGTGCCGTGCGAAGCGCTCGTTGATAAGTTCGAGCGTCGGCATTCGACCACGTACGATTCTGTCTTGCGACGAGAAATCAAAATTGACGGCGCCCTCAGTGTCGTTTTCTATCGGTTCATCGACGTCATCAACATCGTCAACCCCATGCAATAGCGCATCAATTTCGTCTTGGCTTAATAGATCGGTCACGTTTTACCTATTGAATAACAAAATCTGTAAACAGTACTTTTTCAATCACTGGCTTACCGACCGCAGCATTCAGCGCTGCTTTGATATCTTCGGAAGCACGATCGCGCAATTCCACTCGTCCTGTAGGAGAGCGCAATTGATCAACCGTCGCGGAAGCAAACGTTGATAGCATAGAGCTTTCAATCAGTGGCGAATGATACCGCGCCAACTCTTCATTTTCTGCACCGCGAACCATTAACTGCGCTTTAATTTGAACCAACCTATCGCGGCTATCCCCAGTAACGTTAAATACAAATGCCTGAGGAAGATTCACATACGCGATGGGCGCAGCATCCGATGCCTTCACTTGAGCCTGTTGAGACGACTCAGCCTGAGCAGGTTCATCAGAGCCCATTAGAAAAAATGCCGCTGCCCCGCCACCAAGTAGTAATACTACAACAGCGATGATGATGATAAGTAACTTGCTTTTTCCTTTCGGCGCATCGGCCCCTTGTAACTGTTCTTCTGCCATTCTTGTCTCTTATTGTTCTTTTGAGTTACCAAGACGTTTTAGTGAGTTGCTTGGTAACCATATTCCATTGCCGTTAAACGGCCTTTTATGCGTAAAAACTAATTCCATCACGCTTTGAAGCGACATTCAAATCCAGATTGACATCAGATTCAAAACCCTCTTCGGACTGTCCAGAAAAACCGCCACTTTGCGCGCTTTGACCATGTTGTTCAGCAGTATACCTACCTTGCTGTTGCCCGCTGTTTTGTTGCTGGACGGAAGAATCAGCCAGCTGCATACCTTGTTGTGCTAGCATTTCTCTCAAACGAGGGAGCGTCTGTTCAATAATGTCACGAGCTTGCGGGTTGTTCACTGTAAAATGTACATTGGCAACGTCATTATTCATGGTCATACGAATTTGCATACGACCTAACTCTGGTGGATCAAGACGAATATCGAGATTTTTCAGATTCTTCGACATCATCATTTGCACTTTTTCCGCAACTTGCTCGTTGGCTAGCTCTTTAGTTAGTTGCAACGGAAGCTGAGCTTGTTGTGCAGCATCAATACGCGCTTGTTGCTGTACATTAATTCCTTGCTGACCTGCCATAGCCTGAAGCTGTCCAGCGAAACCGTGTTGGAGATCCGGCTTATCTTGTTTATCCGCAGTCGCCTTTAGCGCACCAGTCGCCAATGCTGCGTTCATCACTTTCTGGCTAATCTCTCCGTCTTTCACACCTTGAAGCGACGTCGGCACTTGCGCGGTTATCAACGTATCGGGCGTTGGAGATAATGCGACTTTTTCTCCACTATGAGCAGTTTGTGGCTGGGGTACTTGAGCCGCTGTATGCTGGATTTGCTGAGACACTGCCATAGGTCCAGCCTGGCGAGTTAAATTATGTTGTACTTGTTGCTCTGCGAGAATCTGTTTAATGTCATTAGGGAGCGCAACAAATTGGGCAAGGTCTTGATCAGGAATATCCGCCGTGATCCTTCCTTGTTTCAACCCTTCAATGATCTGAGCTTCTTGCTGAGTCAGTGGTTTTCCTTGCGCCAACTTAGTATCTATAACTTCAAGTTCATCCAAGGAGACTCGTGGAAGCGCGTCGATGTTGGAACCATCAACGTCTGTTAACAACGGCGACAGATCATTAGCTACTTCACCACTGACTGCGCTCTTAGCCGTCGGATGGCTGGCTTGTTTCGCTAGCTCTTGCCAAGCAGCAAACTCAGGCGAAAGTTTGTCGACATCGATAGGTTGACCATTCTTATCTAAAATTGGCTCTAAGTCTTGTCCTGGGATCATCTGTGCTTGTTCAAGAGAATGAACTGATGGCGTTTCATTCAAAGCCAGCTCATCAAGGTGTGTCGAAACGGTTGCTTGCTCGTGGAACGAATGCACTAAATTCGCGCTCTGAGGCAAAACTTTGCCACTATCGATGGATGCATTACTCGCATTCAGGGTTTGATTCGCTTGTTCAATTCGACCAAGAAGCTGTTGTCCTTCGCCCATCGTGCTTTTTACGTCCACTATATTTGATGGGTTGCTCGTATCGATTGATGTTGATTTCACTTTTTCAATAGCTTCAACATCATTCTCCAAAGGTGTGCTGTTACTCGCCTTTTGTAAACTTGCTTCTTCACTTAAGGTTGCATTCGGTTTGTTTGCTGATATTTCATCAAAACCATGGGGCTCGTCACTGACGGATTCTTGGCTTTCTTGCGCCAACAATTCGTCCGAGACGTTAGCAGAAGAAGTACTGCCTACATCCGCTCTTTCTTTTTCTTCAACCACTGTCGATTCTGTTGCTACTTTTTCGGGCTTTTGTTTACCAGCAAACGCATCGGTTAACGTTTCTAAAAATCCCTTGCTCTCAGTGCTCTCTGCGGACGCTTTAGCGGACACATCAGAAACTGGCGTCTTGGTAGTCGCAGATACATGGGACAAATTCACACTCATTTAGAAACTCTCGTTCTCGTGGCTCTGAGTATATCGCTGGCAGGCAGCAATACTGGCGGCAAACTAAGGTCAAAAAGACCCGACACTGACAGCTAAAATGCAAAAATCACACCACAATATTGAGCCAATTCTCGGCAAGCTAATAGATGGCATGTTTATGGAACAAACATCAACAATACTATCCGATAACCTGGTTCCTAACATGATGTACAGCTACTTGATTGACTTTGAAAAACGATAAGCGTAAACAGACACTTGGCTTAACAATTAAGGAATCACTTTGAAGATCACAGAATTACGCCAATATAGAATCAAAGCAGGCAAAACAGATCAGTGGCTAAGTTGGATGAAGGAAGAACTGTTGCCCTATCAACGCTCACAAGGCATGCGTGTGCTGAATACTTACGTCCACACTGGTGATGATGGACATGACTATTTTGTTTGGCTTAGAGAGTTCGACAATGAACAAGCACGCCAGGCTCTCTACGAAGAAACATACAACGAGTGGTGGGTTCGCGAGATTCGACCGAAGGTATTTGAGCTAATTGAACAAGACTCAATCAAAGTTACCTTACTTGAATCGGTAGAGATGTAGTCAACTGCAACACCGTAATGCAATATCGAACCGATAACCTTTAGAAACGATGTGGTTTTCGACTGTAAAGTAAGGTGGAAAACTCGTCCATTTGCTTTTGTTCGCGCTTAGCTTCAGCAAGTTGTTTCTCTTTTTCGCGTTTGTCTATCATCCACTCATAGGATTTGCGTTCTTTACGCACGGTTAACCAATATTCTTTACAGTTTTCAACCTGCTCTTTGAAATGACTTTCTGCTTGCTTTTGCTTAGATAAAGTCTCATCTAGCTGGGTAAGGAATCGATTTAGGTGTCCATATTGACTTGCCGTTAGGCCCGCCTGACCACGGTCGACGAGTTGCTGGCAATAATCAAGCCGATACTTTTCAATTTGTTCAACCTGACGGTAATAATCTTCGAGTTCAGAACGCGCTTTGTTCAGTGCAAGCACAGCTTGGTCTTCACGATCCTTCGTTTGCTCAAGTAGAAACTCCATCGCATTATTCATGCGCTATCACCCACCCAAAATGTTTCTAAGCATATTGACGCACATATCGTATGGCACCGATTCTTTCATGCTCTGCTGCAAGTATTCGTCTAACTTCGGTTTCAAAGTAAATGCGCCATCAATAGCAGGATCGGTACCCGGTTTGTACGCTCCAATCGAGACCAAATCTTGATTCTTGCGACAAATAGACAAGACCTGTCGCACCGCTTTTGACATCAGAACGTGCTCTTCGGTCGTGATTTGCGGCATAACACGGCTCACCGACTTCTCGACATCAATCGCCGGATAATGGCCTGCATCCGCCATTTCACGAGAAAGTACAATATGGCCATCAAGAATAGCTCGCGATGCATCCGCTATCGGATCTTGCAAATCATCCCCTTCGGTCAACACGGTAAAGAACGCCGTAATCGAGCCTTGCTCGGCACTTCCATTACCCGCTCGCTCAACCAGCGCTGGCAGCTTGGCAAATACAGAAGGCGGGTAACCTTTCGTCGCTGGCGGCTCACCAACAGAAAGTGCGATTTCACGCTGTGCTTGTGCAAAACGAGTCAACGAGTCCATCAATAGCAGAACATCTAACCCTTGGTCCCGGAAGTATTCAGCAATCGTTAATGCCGTTTGGCACCCCTTTAAGCGCATTAGAGGTGAAGCATCGGCAGGCGCCGCGACCACCACTGAGCGGCGACGACCATCCTCACCCAAGATCTCTTCGATGAATTCTTTAACTTCACGTCCACGCTCACCTATCAGGCCGACGACCACAACCTGTGCGGTGGTGCCTCGCGTCATCATGCCAAGCGTGACCGATTTACCCACACCAGAACCTGCAAACAGACCGATACGCTGACCTTTACCGACCGTCAACAAACCATTGATGGCTTTTAGGCCAACATCGAGCGGTTCAGAAATTGGCTTTCGAGCCAATGGGTTGATTGGTTCGGCATTAAAAGAGGCACGGTGATCGGTATACAAAGGGCCAAGTCCATCAAGTGGATTCCCAACCCCGTCTATAACGCGCCCAAGTAGCTCCATGCCGACAGGCAAACCAGCGTCACTGGTTAAAGGGGTGACTCTCGCGCCAGGTAAAATGCCCGTAATTTGTTCGCTTGGCATTAAAAATAGGTTGTCACCTGAAAAGCCGACAACCTCGGCTTCCATCTGACCTGACATGGTTTCCACTAAGCATAAACTGCCAATTGGTGCGCGACAGCCGGTTGCTTCCAACGTTAACCCAACCACACGCACCAGTTTGCCAGAGGCGACAGGGCGCGTCGTAAGACCTTCAACTTTGTAGCTTTTTAAGCGGTCAGCGAGTGCTTGCATGGATTACTCACCCTCTTGATGACGGTTTGCGCCACAAAAGCTGTGCAATACGCTTTTGACGCGTTCTTCCATGCGATAATTAATGCTTGATTCACCGGCTTCAATCTGGACGTCACCTCGATTGAGCGATGGCTCAGCAACTAACGTCCAGTTGCGACAATTAAGGTCTTCTTCACCATAAGCTGAACGAATAATCGCGACATCTTCTGGATTCAGGTGCAAGGTAATAGGGTGGCCTGATATTGGTAGCGCTTCGACCGACTGCTTCACCGTATCTAAAATAATTTGAGGGTTGGTTTGTACTTCAACGTGCACCACTTCTTTAACTAAACAGAGCACCATATCCACCAGCTGCTTTTCAACCTGAGCATTCATCAACTCCAAAGGTTGAGCAAACTGATTGGCCAAGTTCATAAAGGTTTCAACTTGCTGCTGAATGTATTCTTGCCCTGCAGTCACCCCTTCAGCTTTTCCGAGCTCAAGACCTTCAGCATGGCCGGCTTGCAACCCTTCTTCTTTACCTTTGTCGTAACCTTGCTTAAAGCCAGCTTCCTGACCTTGATGTAAGCCTTCTTGATAAGCACCTTGCTTAATCAGTTCAATTTGTTCTTCGGTTAGCGCAAGTGGCTGCTCTTCTTCAGGCTCATCAAAATTCGGCACCCACCCCGGGTCATAGTTGAACGCGGTTTGTTTTGCTTGTTTGGCTTTAGGCTCGCCATAATCAGGCAGCCCCCAACGTTGAGGTTCGATCATCGAATCATCTTCATCAGGACGGATAAATCCACGTTTTCTATCGCCAGCCATGGGTTACCTATTGTGTGTTCGATTAAGAAGTGAGGGTGCTCCGCAATAGGATAATTGCGAAGCAATAGAAATTATAAGAATTCGTCAGCACCGCCAGACAACATGAGCTCACCAGCATCCGCCATTCGACGGGCAATTGCTAAGATTTCTTTCTGAGCGGCTTCTACATCTGCCACTCGTACTGGCGGCATCGCTTCTATGTCATCACGCATCATATCAGCAGCACGTTTAGACATGTTCTTGAAGACTTTCTCACGTAACGAGTCATCTGCACCTTTGAGTGCTTTTTGCAACACGTCTTGTGGTACGTCACGCAGCAACTTCTGAATACCTTGGTCGTCCACTTCGACTAAGTTTTCGAAGACAAACATTAGGTCTTGGATTTGCGTCGCCATGTCTTCGTCCTGATCGCGAATTTGTTCCATCAACAAACCTTCGACGTTGTTGTCTAGGTAGTTCATGATCTCCGCTGCTGCTTTCAGGCCGCCAATTTTGGCTGCTTGTGCACCCGCTTGACCCGCGAACTGTTTCTCCATGATTTCGTTCAGCTCTGCCAATGCTGATGGCTGAACTTCTTCAAGGTTGGCAATACGCATCATCAGATCCAAACGCACGCGCTCAGGGAACTGAGACAAAATCTCTGCAGATTGGTCTGCTTCTAAATAAGACAATACGATAGTTTGAATCTGTGGGTGTTCATTGACAATAATGCTCGCCACTTGGCGTGGGTCCATCCATTTCAAAGAATCCAAACCTTTTGAGCCCGTACCAAGTAGGATCTGGTCAACTAAGTTGTTGGCTTTGTCTTCACCAAGAGCGGCAACCAGTGCATTACGCATAAAGTCTTCGCTGCCCATACCAATGTTGGTGTATTTCTGGATATCCTCCAAAAACGCACGATGAACAGCAGATACCTTGTCTTGGCTGAGATCCTTCGCGCGAGCCATCGCACTACCAACACGCTGAACCTGTTTTGGTTCTAGGTGACGGATAATGCCAGCTGCATCTTGTTCATTAAGGCTCAGTAGCAAAATTGCCGCTTTTTCTTCGCCAGTAATGGTTGAAACATCCAGCTCTACTGGCATTCCCGCGGCGTTGTCATCTTGAGGTACGATATCGTTAGCCATTGTCATTCATCCAGTTTTTCACTACTTGAGCAGCCAGTTCAGGTTCATTCGCAACCAGAGCGCGAACCGCTTTCAATACATCTTCATCTTTATGAAGGTTTGGCAAATCAATACTTGAGCCAAACTCGAACAGTTCGCTGCTTTCGATGTCACTGCCAATCAAGCTAGTTTCACCATCCGCACCAATCGGCAAGCCGTCTGGTCCGTACATTTCGTCTTCATCATCGCTGGTAGGGTTAAGCAATTTCTTCATTGCTGGGCGAACCAGAACCAACACAACCACAATAATCACTAATGCACTTGCGAACCAACGAACCCAATCACTGAAGTTAGGGTGCTCCCAAATTGGTGGTTCTTCTAGCTGCTCAGCCTCTGGCTCAGCAAACTTTACACTCAATACATTCAGCAAATCGCCACGGCCTTGATCAAAGCCAACAGTACCAATTAATACTTGGCGAATGGCATTGATTTCAGATTCGGACATTGGGGTATAAGTCACTTCACCCGTATCAGGGTTAACTTGACGACGGTCTTTAATCGCAACAGAAACGGTCTGACGAGCCACCGTCCCGGTCTGCTTTCGCTCGTGGCTGATGGTGGTATCTAGCTCAAAGTTACGCGTGGACTCTTTACGAACTGACCCCTGCCCCATGACAGAACCATCTTTCATTTGAGCCACATCTTGCGGAATTGAGGCATCCGCTGGAGGCTGATTACTCAACGCACCCGGAATACCCGCTACCATGTTACCGTTATTGTAATCTTCGAGTGCGTACTCACTGCGGGTCGCAGGGGTGTTCGGATCAAAGCGTTTGCGAGTTTGTTCAACCGCACTGAAATCCATTTGGATGTCAACCTGCGCCGTATAGTTGCCATAACCTAAAATCGGTAATAGTACGGAATCAATTTTTTCGCGCAGCGCTTGTTCTTGGTTGCGTTCTAATTCTTGTTCTTTGCGTCGCGCCGCAGAAGCAGGATCTTGGGAGCCTGAGCTGAGTAAGCGGCCATGCTGATCTGTGACGGTAATTCGAGAAGTTTTCATTCCCGGCACGGCACTCGCTACCATGTCGACAATAGAATCCACTTCTTGCTGCTTAAGGTTCGTGCCTGTCGACAATGTCAAAAATACCGACGCAGACGCTTCTTGGTTATGACGCACAAATACGCTGTGCTTTGGCAGTGCCAATAACACTCGTGCTTTGCGAACTTGCTTCATTTCTTCAATTGCTTGAGCCAATTGGCGCTCTCGACTGAGTTTGAGACGCTCTTGCTCGAGACGTTGTGAAACACCAAAACCCATGTCTTGCAGCAAAATATCATCGCCCGCTTCTGTAGCTTGGTTAACGCCGGAACGAACCATGCCAAGTTTGATCGAGTTGTACTCACTCGATTCAACAGAAACAGTATTGCCATCAAGCTTATAATTGATTTTCTGCTGGTCCAGATAATCCAGAACGGGGATCAATTCTTCGGTCTCATACGCACCAAGTGGGCGCATCTCCGGTTCTTTGACCCAAAAGAACAGCATCACGATCAATGCAACACAGATGGATATCGACAGCACAAGCACAACCTGACGAAGTAAATCGAGGTCGCCCACTGCCATATCGAATTTTGACGCACTACGCTCCTCTAGATCTGGATTTTGACTCTCCACATCCACATCGGAACTTGCTACCAGTGCACCATCTGAGCCGCCTTCAGTGACGGTTAAATCTGTAGACTTGTCTGCCACACTTATTACCTAAATTACACTGGCATGTTCATGAGATCTTTATATGCCTCAACGAGTTTATTGCGAATTTGAACCGTCGCATCAAAAGCGACACTAGACTTGTTACGAGCGATCATAACGTCAGAAAGGGATACATCGGCATCACCACGATCAAAACGGGTTTGTAAATCACCAGATGCTTTTTGAAGTGTGTTCACGTTATTGATGGCTTTAGTTAGGAGATCGTTAAAATCCGCTCCAACTTTCGCCCCACTTGCAGTAGGAGCCGTATTGGTTGCTTCTACCATCATGGCGCGCATTTCTGCCTGAATACCATCAATTTTCATTAGCACCTCTAAGCCAAAAGATTGACTATTAACAAAACTGATTATTGACACAGCAATTAACGTGCCATAAGACATTAGCAATCAATTTACTTACACTTTTCGTCTTATGGCCGTTGTCTGTGTTAATTCGGGATATCTATACCAGCATCACGCATTTTGGCAAGCTTATAGCGCAAGGTTCGAGGGCTTATACCCAGTTTCTCCGCCATTTCTTTGCGTCGACCATTACACTCAACCAAAGTCTCCAAAATAATGGCGTATTCTTGATCGCGCAGCTCGCTGCCTAAGCCTTCTCCACCAGTTACTGGGCGGCTGACACTCTCAGCTTGAGCAACTGGCTTAACATTGGGCACGACCATATCTGCATTTTGCACCACGTGTTGCAAGCTATTGGCATCTTGCCAATCTACGCCCTCGAGCAAAATGTGCTCTGCATCGATGTCGCCATTTTCACTTAATATCAGCGCTCGTTGAACCACGTTATCCAATTCACGAACATTACCCGGCCAAGGGTATTGCAATAGTTTTTCTAACGCAACGGCCGAGAATTGAGGCACTGGCATGCCCATTTTGCTGCAATGACGCTCAGCAAGATGCTTGGCAAGCGGTGCAATATCGCCTTTACGTTCTTTAAGTGCAGGCCACGCAATTGGGAATACATTCAGGCGGTAATATAAGTCCTCTCTGAAGTTTCCTTCTGACACGTATTGCTTAAGATCACGGTTACTCGTCGCTAACACACGAACATCTAACTTGATGCTTTTGCGACTGCCTAGGCGCTCTACTTCTCGCTCTTGCAAAACACGCAACAACTTCGCTTGCAGGTTCAGGTCCATTTCGCTGATTTCATCAAGCAAGATTGTGCCACCTTGCGCTTGTTCAAACTTTCCTGGGCATGCCTGAACAGCACCAGTAAATGCACCCTTTTCATAGCCAAACAGTGTTGCTTCGAGCATATTGTCAGGAATCGCGGCACAGTTAATTGCGACAAAAGGACCATTTTTACGATTTGACGCGTTGTGAATATAACGCGACATCACTTCTTTACCTGAGCCACTCGGACCTAGCACCATAACATTCGCATCTGTACGTGCCACTTTATCGGCCAACGCGAGTAAGCGCAGACTTTTCTCATCAGCAACGATAGCATCACCGTTGTCATCACTTTTTATCGGTGCATAACGACTGACCATATTTAGCAACACTTCTGGTGCAAATGGTTTCGCCATGTAGTCAATCGCGCCATCTTTCATTGCAGACACGGCATCTTCAATGTTGGCGTACGCCGTCATTAGCAATACTGGTAAGTTAGGCCAATTCTGCTTGATGCTTTTGAGCAGAGCTAAGCCACCCATACCCGCCATTTGCACATCAGAAACGACGATATCAACCGTATTCGATTTCAGCTTCAACAGTGCATCTTCAGCACAGTCCGCTTCCAACCACTCATACCCTGCCAGAGCCAGAGTATCGACTAGGGCTTCACGAAGACCTTCATCGTCTTCTACGATCAGCACTTTGCTTTGCGCCATTATGATTCTCCAGAAATTGTTATTACCAAAAGCCGCTTATTGCGCTTCTGTTTGCACTCGCTCTAGCGGAATGCACATGGTGAAGCAGGCTCCATCACCCTGCTCTGAAATAAGCTCCAATCGACCGTCATGGGCACGGCAAACCATTTGAACAACTGCCAACCCTAATCCAGTTCCTTGAGAACGTGTGGTAAAAAATGGCTCCATGATTTTGGCTTGCAGTTCTTCGGGCACACCCGGTCCGCTGTCTTGCACAGAAATGCGTAACTCACCATTTACCGGGCGGAAAAAAATATCGACTTGCGATTCTTTACCAGACATTTGAATCGCATTCATGACCAGATTACTTAATGCGGATGCAATGGCGTTCGCATTGCCTAGTAGCTCAGTTTGTTCTTCTTCCACTTCTAGGCAGTAATCAATACTGTTGTTTTTTAGCGCGGTTTCGACCATCGGCTGGTATTCCGCTACCAACTGGGCAATCGTGAATGGCTTAATGACTTTATTATCACCACCTTTAGCAAAAAGCAGCATATCATTAACCTGCTTTTCCAAATCGTGCAGTCGATCCATTAATTTGGTTTGGAAGCGATCTTTTGTCGCTGGAGGAAGATTTGGCGCTCCCAAATTGGATGCATATAACATAGCGCTCGACAGCGGCGTTCTTACTTGGTGAGCAAGCGACGCAACCATACGTCCTAACGACGACAAGCGCTGTAAATCACTGACACGAGCTTGAAGTAAACGGGTTTCGGTTAAATCGGTAATCAGGATCAATTGACCTGTTGTGGACGCCGAGATGGCGAGTCGAACTTTACGGCCATTACGTAATGAAACTTCATGGCCATCATCTTCACGTGGGTCAAACACCGCCTGGATAACGTTGAACCATTTTTCGTTAACCAGTGGAATCTCAAGAATTCGGTGCGCTTCTGGATTTGCTTCACGCACTACTCCGTACGTATCGAGCAAAATCACTCCAGCAGGCATCACATCGAGCACCTGTTTGTAGCGCTCAACCTGATTCTCTACGGAATCTAAATGGGATTGATTGGTGTTGTTATCCATTACTGCCTGTCGAAATATCGCCGCTAAAACTAAAATAGCTTGGTAAGCAATTAGCGTACCAAGCTATTTTTTATATTTATCAGGACGTTAAGCTATCGACAATAAGTTGACACTCAGAGATAACGGTTTTGGATGCCAGAAAAACGATGTTAACTAGCACAAGTGATAATTCAGATATCGTCTTAAAACTTCACTTTACCTAGCGCTGTAAGTTGTACTTACGCATTTTTTCCACCAGCGTAGTACGTCGCATACCCAGCATATCGGCCGCTCTTGCTACAACGCCACCCTGCGCTTCTAATGCTTGGCTGATCATATTAACTTCTAAATCAGCCAGCAGCTCTTTCAAATTAACCCCTTCCGGTGGCAGCGCTTGCGGGGCGTTCATGCTGTGATCAAGGTCGTCTTGATCTTCAAAGCTAAAATCTTCAGAGAAGATATCTTGGAATACATCACGCTCTTGCTCTTCCACCGAAACAAATGGATTGCTCTCTGGTTGGAACTCTGGGATGTCACTGTAGCGATATTTGGTTGGTAGATGGTTTACATCCACTAAGCTATTTGGATACAGAATAATCATTCGCTCAACAAGATTAGCCAACTCGCGTACGTTGCCCGGCCAGTTATGCTCCATCAGTGAGTTGATTGCACGAGGTGTAAAACAGATAGGTTGTCCGCCCTCCGCCTCTAAACGTGTCATCAGTTCTTGCAGCAGCAATGGTATATCTTGTTTGCGCTCTTTCAGCGCTGGCATCTCAATTGGAAACACGTTCAGACGATAGAACAAGTCTTCTCGGAACGTACCTTCTTCAATCATATTTTCTAGATTACGGTGTGTCGCCGCCACAACTCGAACATTTACCTTGATGGTACTATTGCCACCTACACGTTCAAAGCAGCGTTCTTGCAATACACGAAGCAACTTTACTTGCATCGACATTGGCATATCGCCAATCTCATCAAGAAAGATAGTGCCACCATCTGCGAGCTCAAATCGACCTTTACGGGCAGTTAACGCACCAGTAAACGCGCCTTTTTCGTGACCAAATAATTCGCTTTCTAGGAGCTCAGGCGGTATTGCACCACAGTTAATAGGTACAAATGCGCCATCGCGGTATGAAGAGTGATAGTGGATGTTACGCGCAACAACTTCTTTACCCGTACCGGACTCACCTAAGATCAACACGTTTGCTTCCGTGTTTGATACTTGCTCAATCAGGTGTCGAACTTCTTGAATACCTCTACTTTGACCAACTAAGCTGCGAAAAAGCGTGTTTTTGCGTGCACTAGCAACAACATTCACTCCTTTTCGCCCCAGAAAATCTTTGCAGTGGCGTAACGCTTCACTAAGCTGTGGGTAATTAAGCGGCAGCTCTAGTTCACCAACAAAATTTGGAAGATCATCAACAGGCAAAGGAAAACGGCCCATGACTAGAAGAGGGATGTGGTAAGCGCTGTTTAAATGAGAGATAACCGTACTCGCCGCTTGACCTGCTGGAATATTACCAACAATACAGCACGACCATACGCTAGACCAATCAACATCGCTGAGCTGATCAGAACTGACCGCTTCGCAATTTTCTCCAACAAATTCCAATATATTGCTTAAATTTAAACGACTTGATGCGTCATCATCAATTACAAGCAGCTTTGCCAAACCATGCATAAGTAAGAATGATTGCCTTTATTTTAGGTGCGTTGCGGCCAAACCTTGATTTGCGCAATTGGGTGCTAAAGAAGGCAGAACCACCACACTCAATTTACGATAGACAAAATAGGAAAATCAGCAACAAAAAAGCCATTAGGGCTACTAATGGCTTCTATTTTATTTGAATATAAAAATAAGGCAACCAAGCAATGGAGAGGTGTGAGCTTGATAGAAACTTTGCTACACAACTCGTTGCGCAATTGACAAATATATTCGTCTAGTATCTTAACGCATTGTTTTGACTTTTAAATACCAACTTCAGCAGCGGTAAGATTATGAAACTCTGTTGGGATTTGGTCCCAAGCGGACTTGATCTCACGGATAATGTCGATAACGTCGTCGATCAGCTGAGGCTCATTTTGATGGTTAGCAGCAGAAATTTGCGTGATCATAAACTCATACAGTGAATCTAAGTTTGAAGCAATATCACCACCGTCATCCATAGATAGACAGCTGCGTAGCGCGATAATGATGTCTAACGCTTTACCTAAGCGCTCACCTTTTGCTGGAATATTGCCTGCTTGCATGGCTGCTTTACCTTGAATAAGGCGCTCAATCGCACCAGCCATAAGCATTTGAATGACTTTGTGCGGAGAAGCCGCGCTAAGCTGGCTGTCGACTGATACCTTTTTGTATGCTTGCAAAGAACCGCGCATAGTAATCCTCTTTTAAATAAATTTTTTGTACTGCTGAAGTGAACGCTGGCCATAACGAAACTTATGGAGCTCTTTTCCGACCTTTGACGTTTCCGATTGCATCAGCTCGACAATTCTTTTGGTACGAGTTAGCAATGCTTGCCACTCTGCATCCTGCTTAACCAAAGGATTTTGATGAATAATTGGTAACAGGTTTTGCAATAACCGTTCCCTGATATCGACCAAGCGAAGAATTTCTTCAGCATTAAAATCAATTTTTTCTAATTCTTGCGTAATTAGTTGATCTATATCACTAATTTCCATGAGTTCTTTTTGCATTTATTAACCCAACGCACTCATCAAAGCGCCTAACTGGCCTTGCATTTTACCGGTCGCATCTTGCATCGCGGTAAACTTCGCATGAGTACGCTTCTTTAGGCTTTCCATGCGGCGATCTAATGCCGCTTGATCGTCACTCAAACGGTAGTTTTGTTCTGTGAGACTTTTTTCTCGAGTACGAATACTGCCTGTAATACCTGTGATACCGTGAATCGCATCTTCTACTCGTTTAGCAAAACCTGTGTTGCCACCGAAGAACTTTTCTAACTCGTTGAAGTTATTGTTCAACTGGCGGTCTAGCATGTCATAGTTGATTTCTAGGGTGCCTTGACGTGTGGTCGTAATGCCAAATTCTGTTAAGGACTTTAGGTTTTCAGGTGCTTTATCGATTCGAGTAGAAAAGACCGATTTTAATCGTGAATCTGCACTGCGTACGGTGCTGTCACCTGACAACGGCCCTTTTTGGCCAGTTACCGGATCCACACTCGCCAACGCTTGGGAGGTTTGATAAAACGAGTTATACGCTGCCACAAAGTTTTCGATATCGTTGCGTACACTTTGACGGTCGTACTCGACACCAATTTCAGCAGGCGGTTTATTCGGTTCTGATTTGCCTTTTAGCGTTAAATCAACACCTTCGATCGCATCTTCAATCACATTGTTGTGGCTAGATAGCTTTGCCACTCCATCAAGCAGAACTTCTGAATCTTGCCCTGCTTGTACTTCTGTCATTCCAAGGTATTCTTCAAAAGCAGATTGTGCCTTTGCGATTTTCGCTTCTGCTTCATCAATTTTTTCCAGACGCTCACGTTCTTGAGGATCAAGTTTAGCGCGATGAATTTGCTTAGCTTGCGCTTCGGAAAGTTCACCACGTGCCACTTTTTCGTCTAACGCTTGCTTTTCACTCGCAATTTTTTGCTCGATTTCCGCTTTTTCTTGCTCAAGAAGCTGCTTAGCCTCTTTCGTCGTAACGTAAGAATCGGTTAGGGTGCCCGATGCGGCATTATTCCAGCCTGGTACATCTGGTGCCTTCTCTATTGCCTTTTCGTCGAGTTCGAGCTCTGGTTCTTCATAAGAGTCCAACAAAGTACCTGACGCAGTTTCTGTCCACCCTGGAATTCTGTCTTCAGGGCGTAAACTCGCGCGTCGGTTGGCTTCATCAATGGCTTCTTGACCAGCTTTGGCTGCTTCTGCACCCGCCGCAGAGATTGGCGCTTGCGATGCATCATCTTGTACATCGTCTGCCGCTTTTTGCTCTTCTGGAGGTAGAGGATTGCCGTTTGCATCCAGCTCTTCTGCTGGTTGTTCCGGAAATTTAAGAGGACCTAAGACATCTTCCGCCGCTGAACGAGCTTCTTCAAGCGCGTTGACGCGGTCTTCAAGTGTTTGGTATTCGAAATATTTAAGAGGGTTGCCTTTTTCTGCCTCCACACTGACTCTGATTTGATGATCCTTACCAGAGAGGTTAGAAGCAAGGATAAGGCGTGGACCTTCGACGTCGTTAATAAGAGATGCACGAACGCCAGGGTTATCTTTAGCGCCATTGATGCCACGTACGACATCGATGAGCTTAGATCGGGAACGAACATCGATATTAAAACGCTCATCACCAAGCGAAATCTGCAGCTTACCAGGGCCAAATTTTGCGTCTTCTGGCAATACGTCAGAAGCGACTTTATGGCTCTGAGCAAGCTGCAACACATCGATAGCATATTTGCCAGCGATAGCATCTGTGGTTGCCGTGGCAGATACGATATTGTCATTGGTCGTTTCGACGGTGCGAACGGCAAATGCTTTCTCCTGACGAAAGTTCGCCATGAGATTTTTCATCGTATCCAATGATTCTCTGAGTCGTCCGTAAGCACTGATACTGGCATTAATTGTCGTGCGTTCGTTGTCGATGCGTTGCTGCTTTGGTACGCGTTCGGCATCCACAATTTTGCTGACCATGGAATTAATATCCATGCCGCCAGACATCCCCAAAGGGCCTAAACTCATCAAATCACCTCTAAAAACGACTTACACTTTTTCAGTCAACAACCCGCTGTTGGCTGTGTGCTCAGCTAGGCGACGCAATACCACTAGCATTTCTTCATCAGGAATTTGACGAATCACGTCACCGGTATTGGCTTCATAAATCGTCACCACATCTCGTCCGGATTCTTCATCCACTCGAAATGCGACTCCTTTGTTTATGGACGTTACAAATTCATTCATTTGTGCGACCAATTTTTCACGTTCTTCTTTGTTCAGTTCTTGACGGCTTTCAGCCATCTCGATCGCAGCTTGAACAGAGAAGTCGTATTCGGTGTTTTTCGCTTTTTGCGGCGAAATCTCACCATTTGAATTTGCTGGGCTAGACGTGCCTATATCATTGCCATTTTTATTTGCAAACTTTGTGCCATTTGGCGTGCCGTAAGGCTGGATGTTCGATGCGTAGGAGGATATATCCATTACAATCTCCCTTCCACCTTATGGGCTAACGATAGAATCTATCGCTTTGGTGCCCCAGCACTAAGGTGTTGACCTCAGGCTGGGTTTACCACTTAGCCCAACAAGCTTAGCGCTGCAGATGGAGACTGCTTCGCTTGAGCCAGGATTGAAGTACTTGCTTGCTGAAGAATTTGCGACTTAGTCATCGCAGTGGTTTCCTTCGCGTAATCAGTATCTTTAATACGGCTTTTAGACGCGTTAACGTTCTCGTTAATGTTGTCTAGGTTGCTGATTGCGTGGTTGAAGCGGTTTTGGAAAGCACCGAGTGAAGCTCGTTGGCTGTCTACGGACTTAAGAGCGCCGTCGATAACCGCTACTGCTTCTTGAGAGCCAGCTACTGTGGTTACGTCGATGTCTTTCACTGTTACGTCTTTCGGACCACCAAAGCCGATCTCGTCTGCTAGGTTGCCAGAAAACTCAACATCACCTTCAACTTTTTGAGAAGAAGCAAATACTTGTAGTTTGCCATCTTCGCCAACAGAGGCTTTTACATCATCGTTTTGACCGTTGATGTATGTCGCTAGCTGTTCAATATCATCGCCTTGCTTAGCGCTGATTGATAGCTCTTTCTCTTCACCCTGCTTGTTGGTGTAGCTCATTTTGAACTCTGTTTTCTCACCAACAGTCCAAGATGCGTCTTTACCCTCTTCTGCTGCGTAGCTCTTACCACCCATTGCTGAAGTGTCTGAGCGTAGGTTACCCATAGAAAGCATCACTGCTTCACCTGAGTCCGCACCGATTTGGAAAGATTGAGTACCGTAAGTACCGTTTAGAAGCTTGTTACCACCGAAAGAGGTAGTTTCAGCAATACGGTTTAGCTCGTCGTTTAGCGCTGTTACTTCTTCTTGGATCGCTACACGTTCTGCTTTTGAGTTAGAGCCGTTCGCCGATTGAAGCGAAAGATCACGCATACGTTGTAGGATGTTGGTAGATTCATTCATTGCACCTTCAGCAACCTGTGCAATAGAAATACCGTCGTTTGCGTTTTTCACTGCCATATCTAGGCCACGGCTTTGTGCATTCAAACGGTTTGAAATCTGTAGACCTGCAGCATCGTCTTTCGCGCTATTGATTTTGTAACCCGAAGACAAACGCTCCATAGATTTTTGTTGACCGTCAGCTGCCTGGTTCAGGTAACGCTGTGCAGTCATCGCAGAAACGTTAGTATTAACGTTAATCGCCATAATTGATCTCCTTAAGGCTTTAGTGAATGTACCGTCGTGTCTCTCACCTCACTTAGGTACATCTCATTTCTCTCAGTCCCTTTAACGGCGACGTATGCATATCCTTTAGGAGAAATTTTCAATTTTTTGCGATTATTTTCTTTGGCTTACTGAAGTGTGATAAAGCTCTAATATTGCCGTTGATGAATACCTTCGCTCTTTTAAAGGCAGAAAAAAACCCAGCCGAAGCTGGGTTTACTCGCTCATCTCTCACCACGAGCCAATGAGGTTCTCGTCTTAGGTTTGAAATTAACCTAGCAGACTTAGCGCTGAGTTTGGCGCTTGTTTCGCTTGCGCAAGGATTGAGCTTGACGCTTGCGATAGAATTTGTGATTTGGTCATTGCCGTCGTTTC
>NZ_JAWOQP010000208.1:0-1028 GCF_033337375.1 Vibrio sp. YT-17 | reverse complement strand
CTGGTTTGTCAGCACGACGGTTCGCCAACCACAATGCAAACATGAAACCGACGAGGTACATCAAACCGTACCAACGAATTGAAACAGGACCAATAGAGACTAAAACCGGATCAATATTGGGAAATTGAAGGTATCCCTGAGACATAAATCATTCTCTTCTTATTTACAAATAAAACCAATATACCCAAGTCACCTCAAATGCTCGGTTCAGCGTGAATAACTTGGGAATAAACTTACAGCAGCATTGTTGCTGCAACAAACATCAAGAATATTGCGAATATTTTCTTTAATACCGCAGTAGGAAGCTTGGTCGCGAGCTTCGCCCCCACTTTCGTGGTCAACATCGAAGTCATCGCAATCGCAAGTAACGCAGGAAGGTAAACATAACCAATACTGTACGCAGGTAAGCCTTCAACCTTATAGCCGTGCAAAATAAAGCCTATCATGCCAGAGATGGCGATGATGCAGCCACAAACTGACGATGAGCCGACCGCTTTACGCATTTCTACGCCGTGCTTGTTGAGAAAAGGCACCGATAAAGAACCACCACCGATACCAGCTAAGCTCGAAACCACACCAATTCCCGTTCCGTACATCATAGTGACCGGACTACTCGGCATTGGCTTCTCACTTTTTACTTTAATGGATCGGAACATCTGCACAGCTAGACACAGTACAATAACACCAAATACTTTCGGCAAGTAATGAGTTGGGATCCATTCGGCAATGTTGGCACCAACAAAGCCGCCAATCACCACTCCGGGCATGAGCCACTTCACAACAAACATATCTACGTTGCCAAGTTTAAGATGGTTGAGAGCAGAAGAACCTGATGTGACGATGATGCTTGCCAGAGATGTCGCAAGCGCCATGTGCATGCTCATTTCTGGAGAAATGCCCGCCCAAGGCAGCAAAAATAACAACGCAGGTACGACGATTAATCCGCCCCCAATGCCGAGTAGCCCCGCCATCACACCCACAAAAGCGCCTAGCGCCAACAATAACAAAAATAAAGAGACGGTCACGAT
>NZ_JAWOQP010000207.1:0-1030 GCF_033337375.1 Vibrio sp. YT-17 | reverse complement strand
AAAATACAGGCATTGTTCGATGAATAATTCTGCAACGTATTTACTTGCTGCTTTACGAGAAAAAATAAAAGAAAAAGGCATTGGATATTCTGAGCTTTCTATTGGACTTGGAATCCCGCTTTCTACTATAAAAAGGCAGCTTCACAATACGTCTCTTGGTTTAGATAAAATCTTGTTGTACGCCACGCACCTTGATACGGATTTGGTTGAGTTATCCATGCGAGGTAAGCAGCTGCAGCAAGAGAGTGAACAGTTTATCACCGACACCAACAGTGAGATTTTCCATCAATATCCTCACTTATTTGATTTTCTTTATCTTTTGCGTCGACCTGAGTGGTCTTTAGAAGAGATCGCACGGAGATACCAGCTGAGTGATACTTCCGTTGCGCTCTATTTACGTGCACTAGAAATGATGGATTACATTGAACTGAAAGGGGATAAACACTATCAATTTAAAGATACAGGCCGCTTTATTTTTGAAGAAGGTTCAAATTTAGACACGCTATTTGCACAGCGCTTTCGTGAAGAAGTGTTTAGCCACGATATTCGACCTCCAATTTGTGTTGGACGCATTGCGATTACCGAAGAACAAGAAGAAAAACTGGCAAATGAAGTGTACAACAAATTAATTGAGTTTGATGTTCAAAATAAAACCAGTGAAAACAGTCAACGACTAAAAAATGTTTTACTCACTTTTACGCCTGGTAATCAGATATTTTTGGCTGACACAATTCCGAATATTAATGGCGATTTATTAAAATCCATCACTATCGCTAAAGAATAATTATTGGAAGCTCGTGCTTATTTAGTTCGAGCCGAGCTTCTGCACATTAAAAACACTTATTTATATAAATGAGAATATAAAAATAACGTAAATAATAGGGAAAAAGTATGTTTAAAAAGAGCACACTTGCCATTCTGATCGGGGCTACTATTTCGCTTGTTGGATGTGGTTCCAATGATAAAACTGAAATCCGTTTACCACAGGCGCCAACTTCAGAATTTACTAACGTGATTGATCGTACTGGTA
>NZ_JAWOQP010000206.1:0-1030 GCF_033337375.1 Vibrio sp. YT-17 | reverse complement strand
GCAACAGCAACATTCAAGTGGCGATCGTCAATGGGATTGCTACGTTCACTCCAACCGCAGACTGGAACGGCTCAGAAGCGTTGACGTTTACTGCCACCGATCCAAGCGGCGAAAGCGTTAGCCAAACGGTGAACTTTACGGTTGCGCCAGTGGCGGACATCGTGGCAGACAACGCGACGGTCGTGGAAGACACGCCAACCATCATCAAGGTCTTAGGTAACGACACGTTCGAAGGCGACGACAAAGTGGTGTCGCTGGATACCAATAACGGTCCAGCCAACGGCACGGTCTCGGTCAACCTGGACGGCAGCGTCACTTACACGCCAAACGACAACTACCACGGCACAGACAGCTTCACCTACATCGTCACCTCCGGTGGGGTATCGGAGTCCACCACGGTGAACGTCGATGTGACGCCAGTGAACGATGCGCCAGTGGCGACCAATGACAATGCCGTTACTGACGAAGACACGCCAGTGACGATTGATGTCCTGCCAAACGATACTGATATTGATGGTGATACGCTGTCTATCCAATCGGCTTCCGTACCTGAAACACAAGGCACAGTTGAGATCGTTGATGGCAAACTGGTCTTCACACCGGCTGAGAACTTCCATGGCGATGCTGAAATCACTTACACCGTCACCGATGGTTCGCTGACTGACCAAGCGACGGTCAACGTCACCGTAAATGCGGTGAACGACACGCCTGTGGTTGAAAGCAGCATTGCAGACCAAGCCTTGGCGGAAGACTTTACGCCATACAGCATCGATCTAAATACCGCTTTCAGCGATGTGGATAACGTGGATGGCGAGTTAACGTTTAGCGTCTCTGGCAACAGCAACGTGTTGGTGTCGATTGAAAATGGCATCGCGACCATTAGCCCAACGGCAGACTGGAACGGCTCTGAAGCGCTGACCTTTACGGCTACCGATCCAAGCGGCGAAAGCGTAAGCCAAACGGTGAACTTCACAGTTGCGCCTGTGGCAGACATCGTGGCAGACAACGCGACGGTTGTGGAAGACACGCC
>NZ_JAWOQP010000205.1:0-1031 GCF_033337375.1 Vibrio sp. YT-17 | reverse complement strand
ATTTTCTGTCATAAATGTACCTAGCCGGCAGCAAAGTCGTGAGAAGCCCCAAATGGGTATTGTTGTGATTTTGTAAACTGCATGTTTAACATCAATTGGATGGGCTTTCAAACACAACCAGAATGTGGTTTTCGTCGCAGACAACAAGATGACATTAACGTTATCGGTGTTTCAGGGCTTTTTGAGCGAAAAAAGAAAGCGAGCACGAAGCTCGCTTTGAGTTAGGAAGTGTTTAAAAAGGAAGTCGTAAGATTACTTCACGTACACGCGAGGGTTTGATGTGCCCCAAATGGTGTAAAGTTCTGGGAAGATCACGTCGGCGTTCTTCTCGATTTCTGCGGCATTGATGGTTTGAGATTTTTGGTTGCCGAACAGAACGACCTCAGAACCCGGCTTCACGCCTTTGATATCGGAAACGTCGATCATTGTTGTATTCATTGACGTTACGCCAACCACTTTTGCACGTTGACCATTGATCAGCACGTCTGCCGTATTGCCCATTTTTCTTGGGTAACCGTCAGAGTAACCGACAGGAAGGTTCGCCATTACGCTTTCTTTAGTGGTTGTAAAGCTGCTGTCGTAACCCACAGTGCTGTTTTTCGGTAGGTGGTGCAGTGATGCTACGCGTGTTTTGAAAGACACGATAGAAGGGTATTCAAGGTTAGTTGGTAGATCACCGTAAAGCACACCACCAGGACGGACCATATCAAGTTGAGCTTCTGGTACGTTAAGCGCTGTGTACGAGTTTGCTACGTGCAGAAGAATGTCTTCACGTTTTAGATCCGCTTCTTCAATTAGCCATGCCGAGCTTTCTTTGAATGAGCCAAGTTTCGCGCGTACTTCTTCTGCATTGTAATTCGGGAAGTGCGTCATGATACCGACAATCTCAACGCCAGATTGCTTAGCAATCGCAAGGGCTTCTTTTTTGCCGTTTTCTGTCGTCATGTCAATGCCGTTACGACCCATACCGCCGTCGTTAAGCGCAAGGTGAACTTTGACTGTCTTGTTTGCTTTTTTAGAGAGTGCAGCGA
>NZ_JAWOQP010000204.1:0-1032 GCF_033337375.1 Vibrio sp. YT-17 | reverse complement strand
GTGTGACCGCACTGTACTTCAATCCGATTTTTTCCTCGCCAAGTAACCATAAGTACGACACCACGGATTATTTCACGATTGATCCTATGCTCGGCACCAACAAGCATTTTGCGTCATTGTGCGAAAAAATCCGCAGCAAAAACATGAAGATCGTATTGGATGCGGTCTTTAACCATACTTCTGTGCATCACCCTTGGTTTGATATTCAACAGAAAGGGAAAGGCGCGTACGGGAATCCTCAATCCGATTTTCGCGACTATTACTTTTTTGATGGGGAGAGTAATCACTACATTGGCTGGAAAGGAATCGACAATCTGCCGGTATTGAATTTTGAGAATCACGAAGTCAGAGAATATATCTACCAAGGTGAGGCATCGGTTATCAAACATTGGCTGAAGCCGCCATATTCCGTGGATGGCTGGCGTTTTGATGTCATTCATATGCTAGGTGAAGGGGAGGGGGCGAAAAACAACGCTCACTACGTGAAAGCATTTCGCCAAGCGACCAAATCCGTTAATCCGAATGCTTATGTGTTAGGTGAGCATTTTTTTGAGGCGACTCAATGGCTGCAAGGGGAGCAAGAAGACGGCGCGATGAACTACTACGGTTTTGCCCACCCTGTTCGAGCGTTTATCGCGCATCAAGACATCACGTACGACCCAATCGATATAGATGGTTTTGAGTTCAAAGCGTGGTTGGATGAATCCAGAGCAAAAGTTCCTTTTGCCAATCAGCTCTCACAACTCAATCAACTCGATAGCCATGACACGGCGCGTTTTCTCACCTTGGTGAATGGGGATGAGAAAAAAATGCAAATCGCGTTGGCCTTACTCATGACTTATGTCGGCGCACCATGCATTTATTATGGTAGTGAAGTCGGTCTTGAGGGAAGCTTTGACCCAGATAACAGACGTTGTTTCCCTTGGCATTTAGTTCAGGGTTCGCATTGGATCCATCTGTACCAACAGTGGATTGAAATTCGCAAACAGTTCAAAGCCCTACAATCTGGCAGCATGCAATGGCTTTATTGTG
>NZ_JAWOQP010000203.1:0-1033 GCF_033337375.1 Vibrio sp. YT-17 | reverse complement strand
GAAACCTTCAAAGGCTTTAGCTGGGATATCGGATTTGAATGGCTACCACAAGAGCAAACGTTGGTGACGGTCAAAACTACCCAAGCAGCCGTCAACCCTGACCAAGATGGTGACTACAACTTACAGACTCGTTATCGCCTAGATATCAAACACGATTGGAACAGCTATTTAGCCACTCGTTTAGGTGGCATTTATCAAGAAGATGATTACACCGGCATCACGAGAAACGACGAACGATATACCCTTTCCGCTGGCGTTGATTATCAAATTAGACGCTGGATTCAATTGAAAGCGGATTGGCAATATCAAGACAAAACATCCAATCGTTCAGGTTATAGCTACGACCAAAATGTCTGGACGTTAAGCGCGCAATTTTCGTTGTAACAAGGAATGTTAATGAATCCATTATTCAAGTTAATTGGCCTAGCTCTGCTACTTTTCTGTACTTTTGTTAGCGCGAATTCAAACGAACAAGATTACCTACTCGATACTGGTGACACTATTTCAGTGCAAGTTTACGGGGTGGAAGATCTTTCTATTAAAAACATCCTCATCACGTCAGATGGTTACTTTGCTTACCCTTACCTTGGACGAATCAAAGCGATCAATAAAACGCCAAAACAGCTCAAATACGAAATCGAAACGGGCTTAAAAGGTGATTATCTGATCAAACCGAAAGTCATGGTGACAATCAATTACTTCCGTTTGTTTTACGTCAATGGCGAAGTTCGTAAACCCGGAGGATTTGAGTATCGACCAGGACTGACGATAGAAAAAGCCATCGCACTAGCTGGCGGGCTCACCGATAGAGCTTCACGTAAAAGCATTAACTTAACCAAACACAAAACTGGCAAAACCGTAGAAGGCGTAAGTATGCAGCGCACGGTTGAACCAGGTGACATTGTCTTTATTGATCAGAGCTTCTTCTAGTGACAGGTAATCAAATGAACGGAACTCATCCCAACAATTTCCAGATGAACAAAGTGGAACTGATTCGTTTTGGCCATCACTTTAAAACGCTGAAAAAAAACTG
>NZ_JAWOQP010000202.1:0-1034 GCF_033337375.1 Vibrio sp. YT-17 | reverse complement strand
CACGCTTTCGTTCATCTCTGATGTCAGTACCTGAATACAGGCTTGCGCTAACGAAACGGCCCAAAAACTGCCCGCTAAAGTAAGCACTAAGCTTCGCTCTTGAAGCTCAACTAAGCCTTTGTCTTGCCATACTTTAAACAGCGGCATGAGAAAATCGAACGTATTGCTACCCATAAACACCGGCAGTTTACTTGCCTGAACAATGCCGCGGTCAAGCCCGGATTTTAGCGCTGCAAATAATGGCTCTAATGGGCTGTGCTTCATCATCATCGCAATCGTACTTTGCCCTTCATTCACCGCTTTGATGTAGGTGTCTAAAGTACGGTGCAGCATCATCCCGTAGCCGCCAATGTTGCCACCAGCACCGCATCCAATCGGCAACACTTCTGCGTACGTCTTGGCTAAGCTGTTGTATAGGCTACGCTCACGGTTATCGACGGCCCAGTGGTTCACGCTCAACTGCTTCATATGGTGCTTCGCCATAAAGTTCACACCCAGCTCATACATGCCCGCTTTCTCTGGCGTCGTCGCTGGTGGTGGGATCTTGCCTTTTTCAACGAGATTGAGCATTGGCGCAGTTCCACCCACGACCAACTGATACAAATCCAAGCCATGCGCGCCTGTCGACATAAAATCGTTAAGATCTTGTTCAAGTATTTCTTTGGTTTGATAAGGCAAGCCGTACAACAAGTCGATGATGACTGGGATTTTGTCTTCCTTCGCCAGTTCCGAAACGCGTTTAAGTACGTCTTCTCTATCATCAAGACGCTTTGCACTGCGACGAACTTGAGTGTTGAAGCTCTGCACGCCAAAAGAGAAGCGATTAAAGCCGCCATCTAACGCACCTCGATACAACTCATCGGAAAAACGATTGATGCGCCCTTCTAAAGTAATTTCGCAATCAGACGCGAGAGGGAAATAATCATGAATGGCCTGCCCCAGCACGCGAACTTGTTCGGGAAAAAGATCGGTCGGTGTTCCACCACCAATGTAAACCGCATGGAAGATGCCGCTTTGCGTCCAAGGAAGTGCTG
>NZ_JAWOQP010000201.1:0-1037 GCF_033337375.1 Vibrio sp. YT-17 | reverse complement strand
CTTTTAGTACCGAAATCGAAGGCCATTATTGTGCGTGACATACAGTGTCTCAAATCTTAATGAAGTGGAAGTTAAGGAAGGCGGTTGCGTTACGCATGACCTGCGTCTGCCGACAATTGGCTTGGGTCGATACCTAGCTTTTCTACCGCTTTTTTCCAGCGCTCTGTAATGGGCGTATCGAAGATGATTTCTGGTGTGGCTTCGATGGTTAGCCAAGAGTTTTCAACCAGTTCATTTTCTAACTGACCAGCACTCCAACCGGAATAACCAAGAGCAACCAAATAGTCACTTGGCTCAGCCTCTGTCCCCAATACGGAAAGAATATCTCGTGAAGTGGTGACAGCAAGGTCGTCGGTCATTTGAATGATGGATTCATAGTAATCTTTCGGTTTATGTAGAATAAAACCACGGTCTTCTGAGATTGGACCGCCATTGTAGACGGGTCTATCTAAGCTGGCTTCAAACAGGCGCGGGTGAACAGGCTGCACGTCAACTTGCTTGAGCATGTTGCCTACGGTGATATCAATAGGCGCGTTGATCATCAGGCCCATAGCGCCTTCTTCGTTATGTTCACAAACGTAGATAACGCTATTCTGGAAATACGGATCTTTCATTCCAGGCATGGCTACTAAAAAATGGTTTGTGAGGTTCATTCTCATACCGACCTTTAAGACTCGTAAATGCACTTAAGCAAACTCGCTACTATGTGCATGAGTTTGCTTAAGATAATGTCTGGTTCTCTACTATAACTGTACTATAAATTCAGTTATTCGCCTTTCACACGACGTTCAATGGCATCCATCAGTTTGCCAGTAATAGAAATGTCGAATGCCGCTTCGATTTCACGAATACAAGTTGGGCTAGTCACGTTGATTTCAGTTAGCTTGTCGCCAATCACATCAAGACCAACAAAGATAAGACCTTTTTCTTTTAGAGTCGGAGCAACAGCTTGAGCAATCTTCATATCTGTTTCGCTTAGTGGACGAGCTTCACCAGTACCACCAGCAGCTAGGTTGCCGCGCGTTTCGCCTTTAGCA
>NZ_JAWOQP010000200.1:0-1037 GCF_033337375.1 Vibrio sp. YT-17 | reverse complement strand
CCAATTATGAGGTGAAACTGGCGATCTTAATGATCTTGACCGATCTTGATATCGAGTCCGCACGTCAGCACCTTCATCATCAAGACGGCTTCTTGCGTAAAGCGGTAGAAAGCCATAAATCAAACTGACCTAATGTAAGAAGGTTGGATAGTAAAAAGGTGGCTCATGGGCCACCTTATCTTTTTGCCGGAGCTGATACATCAAGCATCAATCCTCGTCATACAACCACTCATCAAATTCGCGATTTAACTCGTTATTCACCTTACGCTTGAGCTGGTCTGGATCAGTGGCATTTTTAACGCGTTCCACTTTATTCGTGTACTGGCTTGTCGCCTCGTTTACTTCCCGTTTCATTTTGTTTTGCACGTAAGTACCGTTGGTGAGATCTTCAATATCCCGCTTGGTATTATTGAGCGTATTCGTAATCTGATGCTTGTTATGGTCGTATTTGCGTTTCGCTTTGATCGTATCTTTCAGCATATTGCTGGCACTTGCGGTTAGCGGCAGTAATACTAACGCAACTAAAAAGTACTTTTTCATATTTCAATATCACTTATTACTCAATCTCAATGAGCCAAGTAGACCAAAGCGATCCGATAGAATTGTCAGAAGTTCAACAAGCCAAACTATCGTCTTGATTATGAAACAGAATGAGTCTTGCCGTTAACTACTGTATTTATTAATTACTGTATTCGTTCCAGCCTCGTTGCCATTCCATACGGAATTTTTGCGCTTGCTCAGTGCCCTCACAGACACCCTCATAATATTGGCCAGATAGACCCATTTGATAAGCAAAGTCTGGATTGCAATATTCAGCGACACCTTCCAAATAGCCACGGTCATAATCACCTGGGTTAGCAGTGCCTAACGTTTTCAGCTCTTTTACACTACGAGAAGTGTGCCCTGCGATGCCATCTTGATAACCAATCTGCTACCAATCACCCGATTTGGCGAGATCTTCCGTGGTTGCAGCACACCCAGCCAATAATACCAGCGCCAACCCCACCGTCGCTTTTTTCATAACTCTTCCTTAACTG
>NZ_JAWOQP010000199.1:0-1039 GCF_033337375.1 Vibrio sp. YT-17 | reverse complement strand
AATATCTAGAGGAGAACGATTTGTTCTCCTCTATCACTATTAAAAGAGATTCCCATGAAAAAAATTGTGCTAGCAACAGGCAACCAAGGCAAAGTTCGCGAGATGGCAGATCTACTGTCTGACTTCGGTTTTGAAGTATTAGCGCAAAGTGAATTCAACGTATCAGAAGTTGCTGAAACGGGCACCACATTCATTGAGAACGCAATCATTAAAGCTCGCCATGCCGCGCAAGAAACTGGCTTACCAGCGATTGCTGATGATTCTGGTCTGGAAGTCGATTTCCTAAAAGGTGCACCAGGCATCTACTCAGCTCGTTACGCCGGCGAAAAAGCCTCTGACCAAGAGAACTTAGAGAAATTGCTAGCCGCAATGGAAGGCGTGCCAGAAGCAGAGCGTACCGCGCGTTTTCACTGCGTATTGGTATTGATGCGTCACGAGAACCATCCAACACCTATCGTTTGTCATGGCAAATGGGAAGGTCGCATTCTGACTGAAGCACATGGCGAAAATGGCTTTGGTTACGACCCTATCTTCTTCGTACCAGAAGATAACTGTGCGTCAGCAGAGCTAGAGCCGGCACGTAAAAAGCAGTTGTCTCACCGCGGCAAAGCACTGAAGTCTCTGTTTGCTCAGTTATCAGCGCAAACCGCACAGTAAGATCGAGTGAACTTGTCCATGTTAACGCCTCCAGCACTCAGCTTGTATGTACACATCCCATGGTGTGTACAAAAGTGCCCTTATTGCGACTTTAACTCCCATGCGCTTAAAGCGGAGATCCCAGAAGAAGAGTACATCAGTGCCCTTCTAGAAGATCTGGATACCGATATTGATAAGTACCGCTTAAATGACGCACCGCGTCCGCTGCATTCCATCTTCATTGGCGGAGGTACGCCAAGTTTGATTTCTGCAGAAGGCATTGAGCGTTTGCTAAAAGGCATCGAAGCGCGAATTCCATTCAAGCCAGACATTGAAATCACTATGGAAGCAAACCCTGGCACCATCGAAGCAGAGCGTTTCGTGGATTATCGTAAAGCGGGGG